>JBAYRL010000002.1:300000-529532 GCA_041676705.1 Acidimicrobiia bacterium | reverse complement strand
TCCCCAAACAGCTCGGGAACCTTGTTTTTAGCTTTAGCCAAAACCCGCACATGACGACCAGACAACACCCCAGCACCAAAACCGTTTTCGGTTTCAGGCATCTCGCGTAAATCACGACCGGTTTTAAAGATCTGATTGGTTTCTTTACGATCACGACCACTACGACGTTCCAACCAAGCCCCAGCAGAACGCGAACCATCAACACTCCAAAACATAGAAGCATCCACCAACCCCGCCAGCTGAGAAACCACAGCCTCGATCTGGGTTTGAAAACCCAACAAACCAACCAAAACCTCAGCCTGGGCCGGCGCTGACCACAAACCAGGCTCCACAAGCGAAGCTAGATCGGCCACCTCAGACACCAAACCCAAAAACCGTTGATTCACCTCATCCGACGACATCGCATTTGGGTTGGTGCTTGGGGTTGTTGTTGACGAACTCATACCTTCATTGTAGGGTACAACTGTTCGCATTACAAGCTTTTTATTTTGAGATTACAGATTGTATCGGTTATTTTACAGTGTTTTCAATGTTTATTAGCTGCGTATAGCGCCGAGTTTAGATAAGGAGTTAAAAGCCAACGCCCACCACAAAAAAGCTTCAGAAGCAAGTGCCACTAGAATCTAAGTTGACTGGCAAACTCGTAGGCCAAGCGGCAGACCAAGGCACATATCTGCGGCCCGCTGCACCGACGCGTGAGACGGTTACGACGCAAATCAACGATTGAAACATCCCCGGCGCCACCGTGCTAGAGACCTCTAATTACTAACGCCTTGCAACACTCCAGCCGAACCCAAAACACGCCAAGACACCGATCACAAGTAACGAGGTCGACACCTCAACGACATCGAGGCAAGCCACCAAGAAACCGCTGCCAGAATTAGCTGCCAGAATTAAGTGTCACAGCACCTAACTACGGTTAAACCACTTCCCTCGCAATCTGATTAACCCCAAGTGGGCACTCCGCCGAGGAAAGAAACATGACGCTAACAACGCAGCATGAAGCGCCAACACCGACATGTTCCAAGACGTCAAATCACTTTCATTTTGAAGGCTTTTTAGACTGGTCTCCGCTAGAGCAGTTTTGCTTAATCCTTAGTAATCGTGCTGAAACGCCCTATTTAAGCCCGGGCGACTTCATGCATATGGGCTACGTGTGTCGCCCTGGATTACCTGGTATTTGGCAGTACAAGCACGTCGACACCAGAATGTTTATAAACATAGATAAATCTGGCCATAGTTATAGCGTCTTTAGGTATCACTGGGATGGTCCTCTTCAGGTCGTGTCCCACCGTTCGGTCGCCGACACCCTGGACCGTCTTGATTTAGAACTATTGGCAGAGATACGAAAAACGGAAACTCACGTCACGTAGCTATACATGCGTATATAGTGGCGGCTCGTGTCGGTGGCCTACGTCACCTAAACACGAGTCTGTCGTACATCAACCTGATCTGAGGGGACAAGATGGCATTAGCTAGTCGCAAGATGCGACTTGTATTCCAAGCATTGGCCGTAATAATGGCCTTCAGCTTGGTCGCGGCGTGTAGTAGTGATTCGTCCGACGACGCCAACAAACCAAGCAGCAGCACCACGGCACCGGCCGGTGGCGAAATCGAAACCGACGAACCTGACGAACCCGGCGAAACCCCAGAATATGGCGGCAAAGTAGTCGTTGGCCTAGAGGCCGAAACAAACAGTTACCAGCCTGCCTGGGGCACTTTCGGAAACTCGGGCATGTTGGTGGCGCGCAGCTTCTTCGACCCTATTGCTGCACGGGGTGGTGACGGTGAAATCTATCCATTCCTCGCCGAATCGATCGAGCCCAACGATGACCTCACCGAGTGGACGGTAACCCTTCGTCCCAACATTAAATTCCACGATGGCACCCCGCTAGACGCGGAAACAGTCAAGGCCAACTTCGAAGAATATTTAACCGCCGACGGCGCACGAACCATCGGAACCCTGACGGTCGTGAAAGAGCTTCGGGTCGATGACGAACTGAGCTACACCTACGTACTTGAGAACGGTAATGCCGCCTTCCCCGACCTCCTAACCGGTGTAGTCGGCATGCCATTTTCCATCGAGGCTTGCCGGGCCGCTGGCGAGGCATGCGGTGATCAACCAGTCGGTACCGGACCCTTCATTGTGGATCGCTGGCAACGTGACAACGAACTCGTTGTGAAGCGCAACCCAGACTATTGGCGCACCGACGATGCCGGCAATCAACTGCCCTATCTCGATGAAATCGTCTTCCGCCCTATCCCTGACGAAGACACCCGTTTCCAAGCCGTTCGCTCAGGCGACCACCAAGTCGGCCAAACACTTCGCCAGACGGCGGTACGTATGGCCCAAGAAGCCGCTGAGCGCGGTGAAATCCAGTCATTCCAAGCTCTAGGTAATAATGGCGGGTCCAATATCTACAACACTGGAATACCTCCGACCGATGACGTCCGAGTACGTCGCGCTATGGCCTATGCCTTAAACCAATCGGCCCTGGTGGCAGTCTTGGGTGGCGAGGGTATCAGCCCCAACCAGACCCAATTCTTCAGCCCCGACTCACCCTGGTACTCGGATAAGGTAGCGGCCGCCTGGCCCACTAATGACCCTGAAAAAGGTCGCGAGCTTCTGGAAGAATACGTGAATGACCCCGACCGTTCCGATGGAAAGGCCGCTGGGGCTCCCGTCACGCTGGAGCTGATGTGTCCTCCAGACCCATCGGCCGAAGCCTTGGCCCAGGGATACCAGTCCATGTGGAAAGAAATCGGTATCGATGTCACGATCGCCACGCTTGAACAGGCCATTATTGTGACCCGAGTAATCGGTGGACCTGACACAACCCCACCGTTCCTAGGAGACTTCCAAACCACCTGCTTCCGGGCAGGCGGTGAAAGCGACCCCTACACCACTTTGAAATCGGCCTTTGGCAACCCAGCCTCCGAGCCCGCCAATGTTTCCAACTACTGGAGCGAAGACTTGGCCGAACAGCTAGAAATCTTGCGTTCCAACACCGACTTCAGCACCCGCTACGCGGCCGTTGAAGCGATTGGAATGGAACTCGCCGAGAATGTGCCGTTCTCTTGGACGGGCTCTACAGCGACCTCGCTCTTCACCACCAACGACGTGCGCAACCTCGAGCGTTGGACCATTCCTGGTGGTATTGCTGGCAACGGCGTAATAGCGGCCGAAAGTTTCTGGACTGAAGTTTGGCTAGCCAAGTAGCCAACGCCTTCTAAAACCTAACCAGTATCCAAGTTGGGGTGGTTTGCATCGGTTGAAACCGAGTAAGCCACCCCAACTTGCTTTTACCCCCTGGCTGAAACCTTGCCCTTAACGGGCTGCTTTGACTTCGATTGGCTCAAGATTCGAATCAAGCTGAGAAAGACGACCCACGCAATAGCCACCACAAGCACTACCCGTGAAATCGGATTCGATACGTCGGTGCCCGCCATCAAGAAATGAAAAGTGGCCATCCAAAAGAGCCAATAACTGGCCAGGTGCACCCTTTTCCACCAAATACGGGGCAGGTGACGCATCCACAATGATGAGAGTTCCACGGCCACCAACAGGTAGGTCGCTACAACCCCCAACGCAACACCTCCAGTACGCCAATGACTGGAAAACGGCACGAGCACCTCAACCCACCCAAAGCTCACATAGTTGTCGGCCACGAGAGACCCAACGTGAAGCGCCGTAAAAACAACCGATAAACCACCACTGAATTGGTGAAGGTCCAAAAGCCATTTTGGGGTTACCCGACCTCGACCCATTCGGGTAGCAAAGAACAAGCCCAAAATTACGGCTATCGACAAGAGCATCCATGCCACAATTCCGGTGGCACGAGCGACATACCATGCCAGATGCTGATTCATTCAACCATCTCCTCAACACCTCGCGTCGCTACAAACCGTCCATCATCTAGTACTGCTAAGGCATGTATATTGGCGGGCAGTTGGGCTGCGGTAATGCCCCTCATAAAGATCAATTTTGTATACGCCTCGGCCTGCCAACCGGTGGCTGCGATTACTGAAGCTGCCACAACCTTGGTCACCATTGGTTGACCGGTTAGCGGGTTCAGCAAGTGATGTGCCATGCCGTTTGAAGTTCGCCAGCGTCGCTTTAGACGGGAACTAGTAGCAACCGCACCATCTTCGATTCTAAATTTAATGAGTTCAACTCCGCTTTGTAGGGGGTGCGGTATCGAAATTACCCACCCGGCCTCAGACGAAGGGTCACCAGCAACGCGCACATCGCCACCCACGTTCACAAGCGCGCCAGTCGCCCCCGAAGAAATCAGTAGGTCGACTACATAATCAGCTGCCAAACCTTTACCGATTCCTCCAGCATCAATTCGTACACCGGCGGGTAGGATCACGATGTTGGTGTCGTGAAGCACCACAATTTCTTGTGGCGAAGGAGCTGCCCGACCGCTCGGTACCCGAGGAGGCACTAACTCCAACTCTTTAAAATCGCGGTCATAACCGTTAGCGGCCATGGCAACTTCAACACACGGGTTGAAACATCCATCGCTCAATCGCCAAGCCTCAATAGATCGCTCCACCAGCGCAAGAGTCTCATCGGTAACAATTTGAGGTCGGCCCGCACTCCGATTGAGCACGCTGACCTCACTGTCTTCAAGAAAACGGCTCCACAATGATTCAAGGTACCTAATGCGTTCAACAGCACTAGCCATCAATTGGGAGGAACCACGAACACTTATTAGATGAATCTCAGTTCCCATTGCGTGAAAGTGCACCTCGGAAACTGGGCCTTCATCCTTTGATCCACCTGGGTTGGTAGGAAGAAATAGTGCCGTATTCATCGTCAACTGGCCTTTGATTGGGTCACGGCGCGAGATGAACTTTGTCCGACCCAAACCACCTTAGGGTTGTTCTCAGTATCTAATAGCGACGTAGCGATCTTGAGGTCTGATGAAGTGGGTGACGACGATGGAACTTCAGACATGGCGGTGACCATTAAGATCGGCCCAGCAACACTCAATCCACCAACCAAGACCCGCGACGCGGCGGCCGGGTGGGTCTTTTTAGCCTTGCTGCCCCCGACCTTGGTTGTGGACGCAACTGAAGCTGAATCTCGCTTGGCTCTAGTCATCATCATCAGCACCGTGATAATACTTTTTGTCATGATCGTCATCGCCATGGCGGTCTGACGCGTGATCTTTGCCTGACTTGTCACAATCATCATCATCTTTGTCATGATGATCGTTCTCTTTGGCAACTTCACTGGCCGAAGAAATTGTTAACGCCCGTTCTTTT
Organism: Acidimicrobiia bacterium; assembly: GCA_041676705.1. NCBI lineage: Bacteria > Bacillati > Actinomycetota > Acidimicrobiia > Acidimicrobiia bacterium. Next base: position 524,258 of record JBAYRL010000002.1, on the reverse strand, counting down.
GACTTAGCTATTTTAAGTACCCGCTCTAATTCTGGGTCGTGCGAATTACCGTCATATAGCCCGTTAGTGGCGTTGGCATATCCGACAGGATCAATCACCAACACCTGGCCAACTTGTTCATCACGACCAGCGCCTACAATTCCTGAGTTCAGAGCGATGCCCGCAGCCCCCGCCACCAGCGTCAGTGACGCGGCCCCTGCTACACGGATTGCTTTGCGACGTTCCATTTTGAGTACCCCTTCGTTAAGGCAGAACACCCACTCGGTGAATACTCAAACGATACGAAGGGTTGCATTAGCAGATCGTTAGTACAACCTGAAGAGATTCTTAAGATTTTAAGAATTCAACCGTGACCGCGGTCCCAAGGTCGTTGTCGCCCGCGGAAATCGCGACGGTGCCACCACATGCGGTCACCAACATCTCAACAATTGAAAGGCCTAATCCGAATCCGCCCCGATCCGATTGGTCCGCCGACACGCCACCCCTCCAAAACCGCTTGAAGGCTTCTTGCCGCATAGCTTCGCTCATACCGGGACCGTCATCCGACACCTGCATCTGCACCATATCTCCGCTCTCGCGGGTGCGAACGATGATGTTGCCGCCGTTGGTTATCGCATTTAGAGCATTTGAAATTAGGTTGTCGAGAATTTGTTCGACTGCACCCGTCACGGCCCGTACTTGGGCCGTAGAAAATATTTCGATGTTCAGACTTACATTGCGTTCACTGGCCAGAGGCTCCCAGAACTCCACCCGCTCTTGTATTACCAACGGAAGATTCAGTGGTTCCAATTTGCCAAACGAGGCATCTCCGCGGGCCAGGCTCAACAAGGAACTCACCAAGGCCCCCAGACGATCAGTTTCATCTATGGTCGCCTCCAACTTAGGAACTAAAACCGGGTCAACCCGAGTTGCAAGTATTTCTAGCTGTAGTCGTAATGCTGTTAGCGGAGTTCGAAGCTGATGAGACGCATCGCTCACAAATCGACGTTGCACCTCAAGCTGTTGTTGCAAGGCAGCTGCCATGGTATTGAACGCAGCCGCGAGTGACTCTAGCTCGCGCCCACCCGTAGAAACCTGCGTACGACTTTCTAAATCTCCAGTGGCTAGGGCCTTAGCAACTTCCTCTAATTCCAAAAGCGGTTTGGTTATGCTCCGGGCAAATACCAAACCAACAATCGCCACAACCACCAACACCACCCCCGAGAGCACCCCAAGCTTTCGCCAAGTATCAGAAATGCGTTTATCCAGGGTCGACATGGGGTAAGTCAACCGGACGGCACCGTGCACCACCCCACCTGACGCCACAGGAACAGCAACATATATCAGCTTCGCATTCAACGTTTCTGAATTGCGAGTACCAGATGTTCGGTCACCGTCCAATGCAGCCACAATCTCCGGCCTGGTGGCGAAGTCACGATGTTCTTCGCCAAGGTGGTCGGAGTCGACCACTCCTAGACCAGCCTTGTCAACAACCAAAATGCGACCGCCCAAATCACGATACGACTTCGCCACTTCATCGATCTGAGGATCGATCCCCATCTCAAGATGGTCTTCCACCAGTGACGCTATGTTTTGGGCATCTCGCTCGATATCGAAGGTGAGCCGATCACGTTCACGATTGGCAAAGATTTGCCCCAAGGGGACTACCACCACGGCCAGTGTTAAGGCTGTGAGCGTCAGGTAGGTAAGTAACAGACGTCGTGCCACGAATCATTCGCCTTCGACATCCAAGCGGTAACCCACACCACGTAAAGTAACGATTAGGTTATGCTGACCAAGCTTGCGGCGCAGAGCCGCGATATGCACATCAAGGGTATTTGTCGGCCCCCACCAGAATTCATCCCACACGCTAGAGATAATGGCTTCGCGAGTACGAACTACGCCTGGTTCAGAGGCCAAATACGCTAATAAATCGTACTCTTTGGGCGTTAGGTCAACCTCAGCACCATTCACCCACACCCGACGGGCCGACCGATCGATTTCTATACTGCCTAGGCGTTGGTTCTCAACCGTGGTGGCCCCAGAAGGGACCGAACGGCGCTGCACAGCACCGATTCGAGCCACCAACTCACGGAAACTGAACGGCTTTATTATATAGTCGTCAGCACCCAGCTCAAGAAGTTGTACACGATCTATCTCATCGTCTCTAGCGGTCACAACAATTATTGGAATGTCGCTGCTACGACGGATTCGCCGGCACACCTCAGTCCCATCGAGGTCAGGCAGGCCAAGATCAAGCAGAACAAACTGCGTCTTGTGAATTAGGTTAAATGCATCCTGAGCATTTTTTGCCCGTACCGGGTTGAAGCCATGATTCGATAATCCTTCAATCAACGGCTCCGCAATATTGTCGTCATCCTCAACTATCAAAATTGACAGGCTCTCAGTTGAGGAATGGCCAAGGTTGCCCACCATTAATTCAGCATAGACCTAAACAGTTTTGACTTAACCTAACCAGCAACCTCTAATCGATGTGAAGTTGCGGCAACATCCGATCCAACCACTTGGGTAACCACCAATTAGGTTCGCCTACTAAAGCCATCGTGGCAGGTAGAAGAACCATCCGTACCACCGTAGCGTCCACCGCCACGGCGGTAGCCAAACCCACTCCCATCATTTTTACGACCGGGTCAGGACTAGAAACAAAGCCCAAGAACACAGCCACCATTATTAGCGCTGCGGCTGTAATTACCGACGCCGTAGCCCCAAGTCCAACCACCACACTATCGATGTTTGAATGACCTCGAAGGTGCTCTTCTCTGATACGAGACAAGATAAACACCTCATAATCCATAGATAAACCGAACAGAATGGCAAACATCATCATCGGTACAAACGACGCGATTGGGACTGTTTCTTCTAACCCGATCAGGGAACGGCCCCATCCCCATTGAAACACGGCTACAACCACGCCGTAAGCGGCACCAATTGAAAGTAAATTGAGCAGCGCGGCCTTTAACGGCACCAATATCGATCGAAACACGATCATAAGTAGCACAAATGAGAGACCAACTACACCACCAATAAACCACGGTAGGCGAGAAGCAATCTTGTCAGATTGGTCAATGAAGCTGGCCGTCGGTCCGCCGATATAGACGCCCACATTGGTATTTTCAACTGCCGCTGGTAGCACATCGTTTCTTAGACGGTGAACGAGATTAGAAGTGGCCTCATCTTGGGGTTTAGTAGAAGGAATAACCGTAATCACCGCGGTGTCACCAGCACTGTTTATTTGCGGTGGCGACACAAACGAAATACCCGGTTCGCTACGCAAATAATTAACAATTATCTCAGGCGCATCTGGAATTCCAGCCTCAACCAAATCGACAGCTATTAGCAAGGGACCATTAAATCCAGCCCCAAAAGCGTCGTGCAGAAGATCGTAACCACGCCGCTGCGTGGTGTTAACTGGATGAGTTCCCGCATCGGCTTGGCCCAAGCGCATATCAAGCACTGGTAACGCAGCAATGAGCAGTAGAGCTGTTCCAACAATTGCCGCAGGCCAAGGGCGATGCGAAACCACGTTTGCCCATCTCACCCAACCAGTGGTAGCAGTCAGTTCTTTGGCGTCAAGATTGGGTTGAGCTGCCGCTGTCACTTGAGCGGGTAATATACGTCTGCCAACAAACCCCAGTAGTGCGGGCAACAACGTGACCGCCACTAAAACCGCTATGGCTACTACTAGAGAAGCCGAGTAGCCAAGTGCCGACACAAATGGGATACCTGCTAATTGCAAACCGAGGATTGCAATTACCACCGTAATTCCGGCAATGGTTACCGCATGTCCCGCGGTCGCATTCGTGGCGGCTATTGATTCGTTAACTTCCATCCCATGGCGGAGGTTGTCACGATGTCGGCTAAGCACAAAGAGCGCGTAGTCGATACCAACGCCAAGACCGATCATCATCCCTAGGCGTGGTGCGACGGTAGGGATTTCAATGAAACCAGATAACAGCCCCACCAGCGATAACCCCACCGCCAAACCGATGATTGCACTAACTAGAGGTAACGCCATTGCAAATAGTGTGCGAAACAAAAACAGCAAAATAACCAGCGCTGCTACTATTCCAATGGCCTCAGCTGGACCGGTTGATTGTTCTTTCAGCACGGTGGGTAACTCACCGGTGAACTCAGTTTGAACCGAGGCTTCTCGCGCCGGAGCAGCCGTTGCAACTAATGCGTCTAAAGTTCGATGGCCTAATTCAGCAGTGGACTTATTAAACTGTACCGAGGCCACAGCCGTGCTTCGATCGCTTGAGATTGTCTGTGGATTTGCTAATGGATCGGCCACCTGAAGCACGCCCTCTAGCTCTGAGATGAGCCCGATAGTCTGGCGGATTCCTTCGGCATAACCAGGATCGTCAATCACACCTTCTTCAACATGGAATACAACCATCGAGGTTGCCCCTGACTTTTCTGGAAAGCGCTCAGCCAGCAAGTTATAAGCGGCTTGAGATTGAACTCCGGGCACTTCAAAGTTGTCGACTGCACTCGCCCCAATCAACCGGTTGGAAACAACTACGACAAGCAATATCAGCGCCCATCCCGCGACAATAAGACCCCGCTTCTTAGCCGCAACATACCCAATTCGGTATAGCAATGTCGTCATGATTTAAATCCTCTTATCCATGGACGCTGCCACCACGACTGCGTCGAGCCCTAGCACACTTTACGACAGTCGCTGCCATATGTCAGCTACTGCCACTCAAATATAGGCGAACATACTAAGATGACTGGGTGCAACAATCCGGACTACGACAACGCAAGAAGGCCAAGACCCGCCAGAGCATCGAGTTCGCAGCGATGGAGCTTTTCAGCAAACATGGTTTTGAAGAAACGACTGTCGACGAAATCGCGGCTCTAGCTGAAATATCGCAACGCACTTTCTTTCGCTACTTCGCCACCAAAGAAGACGTGGTGTTAGCTGACTATTCCGAACACTTAGCCGAGCTCATCACCTTGTTGCAGCAACGTCCGGACAACGAACACCCTTGGGATTCGTTGCGAGCAATTTTTCATTCAATTACCGCTGACTTGACGCATCAAGAGGAGATGCGACACAAGGCAGCCATAATCCTAAGTGTTCCGTCGATCTACGCCCGAAGTTTAGCCTTGCAAGCCCAGTGGGAGGAGCAACTGGCAGCTGCGCTTGAAATACGTGAACCTGAAACGGGACATACCATCCTTCCAGAACTTATGGCCGCCGCCGCGCTTGGGATAATGCGAGTGGTGCTTCGTAACTGGTCACAAGGCTCAACCGAAAACAACCTCACAACGCTCTTAGATTCCGGTTTCCACCAATTTAACGTGGGCTTCGAGAACACGTAATAGAAAGACACACCGCCTAACCTGTACTTTCATCAGCACGGGGGCATGATGCAATGGGTTTAAAAGGCGACGCTCGGACGCCGGTTCTAATAGCACTAATTCTGACCATGGCCTTAGTGGCAATGGACACCACGATTCTCGCTACGGCCATTCCCCAAGTGGTCGGTGACCTGGGCGAATTCAACCGGGTTGGCTGGGTGTTTTCTATCTACCTATTGGCTGAGACCGTTACAATTCCGATCTACGGCAAGCTTTCCGACCTGCACGGCCGCAAGCCAATTCTCTTATTCGGCATCGTTATTTTTCTAATCGGTTCAGCCGCCTCAGCCGCCGCTTGGGGCATGACAGCTCTAATTGTGTCACGCGCCGTTCAAGGCATTGGTGGTGCCGCCATCTCATCAACGGTTAACACCATCGCCGGCGATATTTACACCGTGGAAGAACGTGGCCGCATCCAAGGTTATCTGGCCAGCGTTTGGGGCGTCTCAGCGGTGATTGCCCCAGCCCTGGGAGGCATCTTCGCACAATACCTCACCTGGCGATGGATCTTCCTCGTCAACATTCCTCTGGGAATCTTCGCATTCATCTTGGTGGCCAGGGGACTACAAGAATCCGTAACCCGACGCGAACATCGTATCGACTATGCCGGGGCGCTTCTTATCCTCTTAGCGGCCGGAATGTTCATTCTCGGCCTGCTAGAAGGTGGTAGTTCGTGGCCATGGCGCTCACCACAAAGTCTAATTATCTTCAGTATCGCCATTGCCGCTGCTATGGCCCTGCCCGCTGTCGAACGCCGCGCCCGCGAGCCAATGCTGCCGCCCTGGGTGTGGCGCGAACGCCGTATTGCCGCTTCCGCAATAACCTCAATCACCGCTGGGATGACGGTAATCGGACTTTCAGTTTATGTTCCGAACTGGGGCCAAATCGTACTCGGTTTAGCACCGGTCGCAGCCGGTTTCGTCCTCGCTACCATGAGCATCACTTGGCCGTTAACCTCAAGTCTGTCGGCCCGCCTCTACCTTCGCATCGGCTTTCGTGATACAGCATTAATTGGTTCCTTATTCGCCTTGGCCTCGGGAATTGGGCTTTCCACTCTCACGGCGAACGCCTCGGTTTGGCAGCCCGTCGTTTACGTAGGCCTGATGGGTGTGGGAATGGGGCTAATTTTCACTCCGCTAATGGTCGGCCTACAAAACACCGTGGGCTGGCAACAACGTGGCACGCTTACCGGTGCCCTTATGTACGCCCGCTTCTTTGGTCAAAGTATTGGTGCCGCCGCCTTTGGTGCCATCGCCAACACAATGTTGGAGCGCAACAGCCACCAAGGCGAGATTATGGCCCTACATAATTCAACTCACGCCATATTCTTAGGTGTTTTGGTAATGGCCGTGATCACAGTGGCGGTACTGCTAAATACCCCGCGGCACTTCCCGGCTTATGTTGAAGAAGTCACCGAGCCCATCTCTGAGCAAAGTAAAAAGTTCGAACAGAACCAAAATTCCAAAAACGAGGGCACCAAAATTCAGGTCCATCAAACATCAGACCAAGATGCCCCGAAAACACTCGAGATTGAATAGCGATTAGAGCGCTAATAACCCGCTAGCCAACTCACTTAGCTGTTCCCTAGGCAACGAAGCCCCATCAGCCGATAACAGCTGCACCGCCACATGGTTGGCACCGGCGTCCAAATGCGCCGCCACTCGTTCCACTGCTACCGATACATCGCCCCAAGCCACAATGGCGTCTACCAGCTTGTCGCTACCCCCATCGGCCAAATCATCTTCGACAAAACCGTGTCGCAGCAGGTTGTTTTGATAGTTGGGTGCTCGCATGTATGGGCTCATGTGTAAACGAGCGGTGGCTCGAGCAGATTCGGCGTTCGTATCTAGAATCACCATTTGCTCGGGCGCCAAGATTGCCTCACCGCCCAGAATTTCACGTGCGTAGGCGGTATGTGCCACGGGCACGAAATAAGGATGCGCACCATCAGCCCGACTTGCTGCCAGCTTCAACATTCGCGGACCTAAAGCGGCCAGCACGGTGCCCGAACGCTCGGAAGGTCCAACAGCTTTAAAGATGGTGTTGTCCATATCGTCTAAGTAGTCGACCATATAGGAGTAGGGCTTGGAGTAATCGTGTTTGCGAACTCGATTAACCAGGTGCTCGTGGCTCACACCTAAGCCCAACAAAAATCTTCCTGGGAAAGCTTCTTCCAAAGCCCGCTGAGTATTAGCCATGGTCACGGCATCGCGGGCATAAACGTTGGCGATACCGGTGGCCAGGTTTAATTTGGTGGTGTGACCTAGAAACATGGTGGCCGACACAAACGGATCACGCCCCACGGTTTCAGGCAGCCATAACGTCGAGAAACCTAGCTCCTCGATATAGGCCACATATTCTTTGGCGAGAGAAGACGGCATGGCATCGAAGACGCCTGTCCAAAGCCCAATCTGCCCCAGTTCAAAATTCTCGTTTAACATCAAAACCCCCTAAATCTTTCAAAACCATAGTCGCGACCGGTAATAAAGCAGGGGCTTAAGCAGTCTCAGCTGAAGGATCAGGAATTACGGTCACCGTCGGTTCGTCTTCTTCGGCTTGGAAAACCAACTTCGCCGCCGCTACCACCAACAACATGGCAAACAGCACCGAGCCCCATTTAGCACTCAGCTCCATTGAAATCTGCACTCCGATTAGTCCGAACACGATGCCGGTTACACCAACCACCAAACCTGCCATCACGTCAGTATTCTTGGCGACGACATTGCGCCAAGTGCCAATCAACGAAGTGGGAATAATGACCAACAACGAGGTTCCCTTAGCGGCCAATAGCGGGAAGCCAGCGAAGAAAGTGAGTGCCGGGACCAGCACCGCACCCCCGCCAACACCCAAAGTGCCAGCCAACACCCCCGAAGCCAAGCCCAGAACCAGATAACCAAGGGCACCGGCCAAGCCCAAATCACCAATACCGCCACCATCACCCGACGACGCCACCATCCGCACCGCGGTCACGATAAGAATCAGTGCGAATCCGAGGCGCAAAGCCCGAACCGGTAATCGCTGCAAGAGATGCGAGCCCACAATCGCACCCAACATCGCACCCACAGAAATAAGCGCCGCAATAACCCACTCGACCTCACCCTGGGTGGCGTATCCCAATGCGCTGGCGGTCGAAATAGGCAAAATGGCAGTTAAAGAAGTACCGTGCGCCAGTCGCTGACCAAAGCCAACTAAACCCACCAAGAGTGGCACAATTACTATGCCGCCACCCACGCCAAAAAGGCCAGAGGTCAATCCGGCTACCACGCCCACCACGCCGTGGCGCCAATATTTAGCGGCGTGTGCCTTCACAAGTCGCCGAACGCCAGTTGCTGTTGCTAACCCGGTTGCTGGCTAGAAGTGCGGCCTACTCGAACCAGGAGGTGTTCTTCATGGCTGCGATGGCGGCCCCCATCATGGCACCGAAGCCAGAGCCTGCCCAGACGGCCACGAAGATGCCAACGCCAAGCGCCGAGGCACTGGTTTGGTCTTGCCAGAGGCCAATTCCGGTCACCAGAACCAGCACAATAATAAAGCCCGATATCGCACCGCGGATGGCGTATTGCCCAGCCTGTTTTTCGAGTGGAAGTTGTTCTTCACCGCTAGCCATCACAGACCTCCGTCCCAGCGAAATGATGAAAGATTGCGTTTGGCCCAAGGAAGCTTCACTCTAGCATCTTCTACTTGACATCCTTAGAATAACACCTCGATTATCTAGCTGATGGTAGATAAAAGAAGTAGTCACTCTAGACTCGAACTATCACTCTAAACACTGTACCCGCAGCAATTAACCAGCTAGGAAGGCACATGGGTCAAGGTCAACATCACTTTCGCAATTGCGATTTAGACTCTCCCGCAGAAATTGCAGAAATGGTGCGCCGTTTTTACGCCGATGTGGCTCAAGATGACATTTTGGGTCCGCTATTTAACGACGTTGCACAGGTGGACTGGGCGGAACATCTACCTAAACTGACAGCTTTTTGGTGCCGAAATCTACTGGGACTACATGGTTACGTTGGTAACCCATTTCGAGCTCATGCCATTGTTCACAATGAAAGCCCGTTCCAGGTTGAGCATTTCGAGCGCTGGTTGAGTTTGTTCCACGAAACACTATCCCTCGGCTGGGTTGGCCCTAGCGCCGAGCGCGCCAGCCTCATCGCTCAGAATGTGGCCCGTGTGCATAGCGGGCAACTGATCGGGGAAGAGGTTTTCTATTCTGAAGCCTAGGTAAAACCACGCCGTCGCTAGGAGGCGACATGAGCCATTCAATTAAGCTCCAAAGAGCCTACGACCATGAGTCAAAATCGGTTGGCAAACGAATCCTGGTTGACCGTCTTTGGCCCCGAGGCATCAAAAAGGAAGACCTCGAGTTGGATGAGTGGCTGAAACAGGTTGCACCTAGCAACAATCTGCGTAAGTGGTTCGGACACGATGCCGAACGCTGGGATGAATTCCAAAAGCGTTATCGCGCAGAGCTCGACCCCTCGAAAAACGATGATTTAAGCAAGCTATTTACGCTGGCCGACAAAGGTCCGGTAACGCTGATTTACGCGGCGGCCGATGAAGAACACAACAACGCCGTGGTCCTGCGCGACCTGATTAAAGAAACACGTTCTGGCACAAACGCCGAAGACAAATGATCAACTCCGGTACGGTGATGCTATGGAAATCGAAGTGATCAACGAACAAGATGGCCATCGCTTCGCCGCTCACGTTGACGGACACTTGGCCAAGCTTGAATATTCGCTCGATGACAACGAGCTGATTTTGGAACACACTTCAGTGCCAGAAGAAATTGGCGGACGTGGCGTGGCTGGCGCTTTAGTTGAAGCCGCCCTCGACTGGGCGGAAGCTGAGAAATTAACTGTCGTGCCGTGGTGCAGCTACACCCGAAATTGGCTGCAACACCACCCTTACGAAGCCGGTCGCGTAAAAATCGACTGGCGTGACCCTCCGGAAGACCACGGCCCGAAATCGTGATACCCATTTGGGCCGAGAAATGTCCAGATGGATGGCTGTTTAAGCTACGGGTTCAACCCGGTGCCAAACGTTCACAGTTTTTAGGCTTGCACGGCCAAGAACTGAAGCTGTCAATAGCGGCACCAGCCACCGACGACAAAGCCAACTCGGCCCTGATTAAGTTCTTGGCTAATTCAATGCTGGTCAGCCCAAGTTCCGTCACCCTTACCAAGGGTCACAAAAGCCGTTCTAAACGTGTGCTTGTCACCAATAACAAGGCCTTAGAAAACCTTATTCAGCATCTACCCGCAGACACATACGACAACCAGCCTCATGAGGGTCGTGCCGGATGAGCTGGTCGAGCACGACCTTGGATTGACTGCCGGTCACACCTTCTACCAAACCACGATGTAAAGAACACACCGTGTCGGGATCTAGAGCTGCCGAAGCCGCAAACGGGCAATTGTGAAGAACCACCTCAACACGGCCTTCACCGTGTTCAACAATTTCGGGCTCGAAACCTTCACGGGCCATGGCTTCGTTAACCTCGGCCAGCACCTCGTCAAGGGTTTCGGCCTCACCCGAGCGATAACGTTCGCCAGCACGACGACCGACCTCATCGGGCGCATCGCCAGTACGAATAATCTCGGTGAGCATTAAGCTCAAACGCTCGTAAGGCCCAGCCACGCCCCAACGGCTCTCAGCCGAAGGTGCCACCTGATACATGGCGCGCGGTCGTCCGGGCCCACCAGTAGGTACCCGCTCTTCGAGCACCAGACCTGCCGCCAGCAGCTTGTTTAAGTGCTGGCGAATAGCATTGTGGTTCAGGCCAAAATGCTCAGTGAGCTCGGCAACACTCACCAATTCTTCATCTTCATAGATGTACTCAAAAATTGAATGCCGGGTTGGATCGCCAAGGGCACGCGCTTGTTCTTGAATCGTAGCCACATGACCATTGTGCCCGACTTTGCGAGAAACCCCAGACATAGCAATTAGTCCGACTAGTCGTTTTCTCGGCTAAATACCGTCAACCAGTTGCCGGGGCTGTCTTCACGAGACGAATAGCTAAAACCTTGCTCGCCTAGAACACCCTGCAATGGTACGGGCTCAAAAGGTGCCCAAACATGGAGTTCACCACCGGGTTCTACCTTTTGGGCAGCCTCCATAATCGCTCCGAAGGGTTCTCCTCCGTCGGCCAAAATCGGTCGGGCATCTAGAATTACAACCTGCTTTTCGCTAGTGGTAGCGGTGGCTTCCGCCGCAGCACCCCCACGAGCAGTATCCCCTGATGTTGACGAATCGGCAGACATTTTTAGCTCCTACAGTTAAGGGGGCAAGTTAAGGTGGGTTGACCTAAACCAACCCCTACCATATATTTCTAGTACCCTATAGAACTATTGGCAAGAGGCTTCCACGATGACCACAGTGACACCTATGGTTCCGCCGGTCGCAGTACCTGGGCCTGGCGCGCCCGATGTTGTACCTCCGCCAAGTTTGCCCCTCAGTTTTCTAGGTGCCGCCGGAGTTGGGCTAGTAGGAGCTGGTGTGGGCGTGGCCCTGGCTTCCGATAAATTCGTTAATTCACCCATGAACGATGGGGCACTTTCCGCCGTACACGTCACCATGTTGGCGTTCCTATCAACAGCCGTATTAGGGGCGTTGCACCAGTTCGGTCCGGTTGTAGCCCGTAGAAAATTGCGCTCGGTTGGCGTCGGTTGGGCCACCCTCATCGGATGGGTCGCCACCGCCTGGCTAATTCCCACCGGATTCGCACACGGCTACGAAAATCTTGTTGCCACTGGCGCAGTTGTGGGTGCCGTTAGCGTGGTGTTGGCCGTCTACAATCTTTCGGGTCCGCTGTTGTCCAGTGACCACAGCCTTCCGCTTTGGGGGCTTCGCGCGTCGGTCACGTTATTTGTGCTGACCGTGACTTTTGGAGTGGTCTACGCGTTTGACCGCCAAGCTGGATGGTTTCCACTTCTGCCTAACCGAGTTATGGCCCATGCCCACTTGGGTTTGCTGGGTTGGCTCGGGCTTACTTATGTGGCCGTAGCCGAAAAACTATGGCCAATGTTTCTCTTAGCGCACCGACCTAGCTCCAAAGAAGGCGTGGCAGCCGTCGGATTGATGTCGAGCGGGGCTGTCGTGCTGACACCCGGTTTACTATTTGGCGTTCCAGCGTTGTCGTGGGCGGGCGGCATTTTGGTAGTGGCTGGTCTTGTGGCACACGTACTTTCTCTACGGGCCTGTGTCATTCATCGACGGCGTAAATTAGAACTTCTGCACGCGTTCCTGTTTATCTCAGTCGGTTTTTTGGTCGTGGCCGTGGCGCTAGCCGCCGTTATCGGTTTTGCCAACCTCTCCACTCTCACCCGTGTGCGGTTAATTTCAGCTGAAGTGGCGGCCATCGCAGCCTGGCTGGGTCTGGCGGTGATTGGCCACACCCACAAAATTGTGCCCTTCATTGGCTATAGCGCTCTACGCGGTCGCGGTATCAACAAGGCCCCTTCCGGCAAACCACTGCTCTTTGGCGACTTGTTCAATCTAAAGGCCGCCAAAGCAACCCTGGTTTTAACAACAGCGGGGTTCGCTGGCGTGGTGGGGGGATTGATTGTGGGTGAAATTTGGCCGGTGCGTCTCGGCGCGGCCGCCATCTCAATTGCCGGGCTCACCGTTACCCTGAACTTAGCGATAACACCTCGAGGGGTAATCGCGGCCCATAAGGAGGCGACAGCATGAGTGACAGTCGAACCTACCTCATAGGTTCTGCCCAACAATCGCCCGAAGAAAAAGCCAGTCGTGCGCTTTCGGCGGTAATCGACCCTGAATTGGGTTTAGACATCGTGCAACTTGGCTTGGTGTATTCCATTGAGGCGCTCGACAACGTGCTGCATGTGGAAATGACCCTAACAACTCCGGGCTGCCCGGTCTCTGAATCGCTCCCACAAGAAGCCCGAACGGTGCTTGTAGAAGCGCTACCGGAATTCGAGATTGACCTGCAGATCGTTTGGGATCCACCGTGGACGCCCGACATGTTGACTCCAGCCGCCATGGACTTACTAGGTTTTCGACCTCGTTGAGCTTCCATTAGAGATCGGGAAATATAAGGCCATTCTGGTGACGGCACCAACTCCAAAACGCGACACTGCCGATCGGGTAAGTCGAACTCATTACCAAGCACGCCGTACCTTTGGGTTGGGGCTCGCGTTTTTTGTGACTACGCCTCTGATGGCCTTGCTCCCACACGACACTGGCGCATGGCTGCCGCTGCACTGGTTTTTGGCTGGTGGCGTGCTCACCATCATCTCTGGCGCCACGCAAATGTTGGCGGTCACATGGTCCACTTCACCAGCACCCAACGATCAAGCTGCCTTCATCCAGCGGGTGATGGTTGCCGGCGGTGCGGTAGCAGTGGCGGCAGGCCGTGAATACCAACAGTCGTGGTTGTTGGTTCTAGGTGCCCTTGTGGTTGCCCTGGCCTTGTTGCTATTAGCTGCCTTGCTGGTCATCATTCGCCAAAATGCCACCACTCCCAGGTACCGACCCGCCATCGACGCCTACTTAGCGGCCATTGCATTTGGCGTGGTTGGAATCAGCATTGGCGCTGCTTTGGGAAGCGGTACCGTGTCATCGCTTAACCTGCACGGCGCGCACCTCAGCATTAACCTCTTTGGTTTAGTGGGCTTGGTGCTCTTGGGCACCTTACCGTTTTTTACCGCTACTCAGGCCCGCATGAAAATGGCACCGGTTGCCACAGCAGGGAAGATTTATGCCACGGTCATAGTGGCCGGCGGTGCCACTGTTCTAATCAGTGTTTTCACCGCTTTGAACCGCCCGGGCGTGGCCGCTGTTGCCATGGTGATCTACGCCAGTGCCATCGTGGCCAATGTGGCACTTCTCCCGCGGATTAAGCAGCGTCAGCTCTCGTGGGCCGGGGCTCGACTGGTTCAGTATTTCCTGGGGGTTACTTGGTGGGTGGTGGCAGTCTTGGTCTTGGCTTATCAAAGCTCGACTGAAGCCGACATTACGCCAGCTTTGCGCACTCTAGCGATAGGGGGATTTGCCCAAATTGCTATGGCCTCGCTCAGCTACTTTGGACCGGTGGTGAGAGGCGGCGGCCATGTCGCACTATCAGCTGGTTTTGCGCTGGCGCGTTCTTGGCTGTCGGTAGCTGCGGCTAATGTGGCGGCCTTGGGGGCGTTGTTCGAGGTAAATGAAGCTATAGCTGCCGGTCTATCCATCTGGGCGGCCGACGTGGTGGTTCGTTTGGTTATCTTTGTCCGCCAGCCGACCGAAACCCGTGAAGCCGCGGCTAAGGCTGCTTAGAGCGGGCTTTGGCTGCTGCTCGGGCTAGCTGCCAACGTTCGGTATCATCACGCAGCACCGCTGCAATGGCGTAGGGAGATTTTTGGCCCTCTTGCGTCAAGAGCGACACGGTAAAGGCCACCGAAAAACTGCTGCCGTCTTGACGTACTGCTGGCACCTGCAGCATAGAGTCGTCACCATATTTGGTGATACCGGTTTCCATGGTCTTGTGGAAGCCGTCGTTGTGGCGTTTCCGTAAACGCTCCGGGATTATGATGTCTAGGGGTTGCCCTATGGCTTCTTCTTCGCTCCAGCCAAAAAGTCGGGTGGCACCAGCGTTCCAAAACACAATGTCTCCGGCTCGGTTGGCAATAATTACCCCATCAGGAATGTTGTGAAGGAGCGACGCCAAAACTCCGGTGGGAATCGATTCCACCAGGTCGCCATACTCACCAAGCGAGCAAGCCGCTTCGCCTCCACCGTTGTTATCCATTTCGAACCTCTCAAGCTATTAACCAGAACTATTGACCCGAGCATTACTTCTAGTCCAGCATAGAATTATGTCACCTGCGCAGGTCACCACGAAGTTAGATCTAGACAACCGCACCGAGATTCATAATTTTGTGGTCGAATTTTACCGAGCCATCGTGTTCGACGACCTGCTTCAAGAAGTTTTCGAGCAGATCGCCGAGGTTGACTGGAACAGTCATATTCCGCGGTTGGTGGATTATTGGTGCAAGGTCCTTATTGGCGAGAACCGATACAACGGTGCCATGTTCCAGGCCCATCAAGATGTACACGAGATTGAAGATTTCCAACCGGCGTGGTTTGAGCAATGGCACAAACTATTTTGGGAAACCCTTGACGCGGGATGGGAAGGCCCCCATGTTGAGCACGCGAAAGAGCACGCTTTAAAAAATTTGGGGTCTTTGGCGCGGCGCCTGATGGGCACCGATTGGGCACCGGCGCTCTAAACAACGCCGGAACGACAACTCAAATTAGACCGAAGGCCACCATGGCTTTAGCAACCTTTTCGAAACCAGCAATGTTGGCACCAGTTACGTAGTTGTTTGGTTGACCATATTCAGCCGCGGTTTCATAACACGACTCATGGATGCTCTCCATGATTTTGCGCAAACGTTCTTCGGTGTATTCGAAGCTCCAAGAGTCTCTAGAAGCGTTCTGTTGCATTTCTAGAGCCGAGGTTGCCACACCACCGGCGTTGGCGGCCTTAGCCGGACCGAAAGCCACACCAGCTTGCTGCAAAATTTTCACCGCTTCAGGCGAAGTGGGCATGTTCGCCCCTTCGGCCACCGCGATACAGCCGTTGGCTACCAAGGTTTTAGCGTGCTGTTCACTAATTTCGTTCTGGGTCGCACAGGGCAGGGCCACTTCGCAGGGAATGTCCCATATAACACCATCGGGATAGTAGGTGGAGTCGCCTTTACGCTCGGCGTATTCCGAAATTCGACCACGCTCGACTTCTTTGATTTGTCGAACCAACTCGAGGTCGATACCGGAAGGATCATGAATTACACCGTTTGAATCAGAACAGGCCACCACTTTGGCCCCTTCGGCTTGCAGCTGTTCAATAGCGTGAATGGCCACGTTTCCAGAACCCGACACCACGCAGGTGCGACCTTCCAAATCTTCGTGGCGCACCTTCAACATTTCTTCAAGGAAATATACGGTGCCATAACCGGTAGCTTCGGTGCGTACCAAAGAGCCACCCCAAGCCACACCTTTACCGGTTAACACACCGGATTCATAGCGGTTTGTGATGCGCTTGTACTGGCCAAATAGCCAACCAATCTCACGTTGGCCAACACCGGTATCACCAGCGGGAACATCGGTATATTCACCCAGGTGGCGATACAACTCGGTCATAAAACTTTGGCAAAACCGCATGATTTCGCCTTCCGAACGGCCTTTAGGGTTGAAGTCAGAGCCGCCTTTAGCACCGCCAATCGGCAAACCGGTAAGCGCGTTCTTAAAGGTCTGTTCGAAACCCAAAAACTTAATGATGCTTAGATTTACGGTCGGATGAAAACGTAAGCCGCCCTTGTAGGGGCCTAGAGCTGAGTTGAACTCGACACGAAAACCACGGTTGATATGCACCTCACCGCGGTCATCTTCCCAAGGAACACGGAAAATAATCTGACGCTCTGGTTCACAGATGCGTTGGATAACTTTGCGGTGGGAAAACTCGGGGTGCTTGGCAATAGAAGGACCAATACACCCGAGGACCTCGGCCACGGCCTGGTGAAACTCAACTTCTCCAGGGTTTCGCCTAAGTACCTCTCCGTATGCTTCGTCGAGCGTCTCGTCGAACACCAGAGCTACACCTACAATCTGAATCGGTGAAAAAGAAACAGCTTAGTCGAAAATTTTGTTATGAAAATCGACGAAGCCGCAAGCTGTTAGATACCACAAAGACGCTTGAAAACGCCATGGCAGCACCAGCAATCATTGGGTTCAAATAACCCAACGCAGCCAAAGGAATGGCTGCCACATTATAGGCGAAGGCCCAAAATAAGTTGCTTTTGATGGTGCCCAGAGTGCGCCGCGACAGCCTTATGGCGTCGCCTGCCACCCGCAGATCCCCTCGCACCAACGTTAGGTCGCTGGCTTCAATAGCCACGTCAGTCCCGGTTCCCATGGCCAGCCCTAAATCGGCCTGGGCAAGGGCCGCGGCATCGTTCACACCATCACCCACCATGGCTACCACCGCACCGCCGTTTTGTAGCTCTTGAATCACCGCCATTTTCTCAGCCGGCATAACTTCAGCGCGCACCTGGTGGATGCCAACTTCCTTTGCCACGGCTTCGGCGGTTGCCTGGTTGTCACCGGTTAACAAGATTGGTTCCAGGCCCAAGTGACGGAAGTTGGCGATGGCTTCGCCCGACGTTTCCTTAACGGTGTCGGCGACCACTACCACCGCGCGGGCTTGGCCGTTCCAACCCGCCACAATGGCCGTCTTTCCCTCGGCATAGGCCTCGGTTAAGGCTTCCTGCAACTCGGTCGAGAGTGAATAACCTTGCGATTCGGCGTACGAGGGACGAAGGGCGAAAGCTTCGGTGCCATCAACCTGCGCAGTAACTCCCAAACCGGCGTGGTTGGTAAAAGCCTTTACCTCGGCTAAAGGCAAGGTGCCTAGTCGGGAGCGAGCACCGTTAGCAATAGCCTTAGCAATCGGGTGTTCCGAGGCGTCTTCCAAGCCACCCACAACGGCTAATGCTTCGTTTTCGTCAACGCCCAGGGCAACCACGAAGTCGACCATCTTCATCTCACCAGTGGTCACGGTGCCAGTTTTATCTAAGACAATGGTGTCGATGGTTCGAGTGGATTCTAAAACCTCAGGGCCACGAATCAGAATGCCCATTTGTGCCCCGCGGCCGGTGCCTACCAACAGGGCGGTTGGGGTGGCTAAACCAAGTGCACATGGGCAAGCAATAATCAATACCGCCACCGAAGCCGTGAACGCGGCCGTAGCACCATGGCCCAGGGCTAACCACACCACCAAAGTGGCGATGGACAACAGAATTACGATCGGCACAAACACGGCCGAGATGCGATCGGCCAAGCGTTGAATGGGTGCCTTGCCACTTTGGGCCTCGCTCACCAACCGTGCCATTTGAGCCAGCTGGGTGTCGTTGCCAACTCGGGTGGCGCGCACCACTAAGCGGCCACCGGCGTTGATGGTGGCACCAATAACAACGTCATCGGGCCCCACTTCAATCGGGACACTTTCACCAGTTAACAACGAAGTGTCGACCGCAGAGTTTCCTTCTTCGATCACGCCATCGGTAGCAATTTTTTCGCCGGGACGCACCACGAAAAGATCGCCGACCACCAACTGGTCAATGGCAATTCGGGTTTCGGTACCGTTGCGAAGAACGGCTACGTCTTTAGCCCCTAGGTTCATTAAGGCACGCAGTGCAGCACCAGACTGCTTCTTGGCACGATCTTCAAAATAGCGGCCACCCAAAATGAAGGCGGTCACCACTGCCGCGGTTTCAAGGTAGATCTCGTGGGTTCCCGAACCGCGCGCCAAGGCGAACTCGAACGACATCTTCATTCCCGCGTGGCCGGCCTCACCAATAAAAAGCGCGTACAGCGACCAGATATATGCAGCTAAGGTGCCCAGGGAAATCAGCGTGTCCATGGTAGTGGCACCATGTTTGGCATTAATCCAGGCGGCCCGGTGGAAGGGATAAGCCCCATAAACAACCACTGGCGAAGTGAGCGTTAACGCCAGCCACTGCCAGTTATCGAACTGTAGAGCGGGCACCATCGATAGCACCATGACTGGTAGGGCCAATGCCGCCGAAACCAAAAATCGGGTACGCAATGCTTCGGCTTCATAATCGCGCTCGGGCGCGACCTCTTCAGTCGTGCTCGCAAGCGGTGGCGCTGGCAGAGCCGCGGTGTAGCCGGTTGCTTCTACCGTGGCTATTAATGCTTCAACGTCGACACCGGGATCGGCCACGATGTGGGCCTGTTCGGTAGCGTAATTTACCGAAGCTTGCACCCCATCTAGCCGATTCAGCTTCTTCTCAACTCGAGCGGCGCACGACGAACATGTCATGCCCCCAACATCTAACTCAATTGTGACGGTGCTTGGGGCCACCAGTGGTGTAGTAAGCCCACCCTTGGTGTCGCCATCGCTGGAGGTCATCAGACTATGGCGTAGCCAGCTTCATCAACCGCAGCTTCAAGCGCGGCAGAATCTAGCTCGGATTCAGATTCAATGG
This sequence comes from Acidimicrobiia bacterium, assembly GCA_041676705.1. Taxonomy (NCBI): domain Bacteria; kingdom Bacillati; phylum Actinomycetota; class Acidimicrobiia; species Acidimicrobiia bacterium. Next base: position 504,876 of record JBAYRL010000002.1, on the reverse strand, counting down.
TTACCAAACCGCTGTCTAGTTCGACTGAAAGGTCGGCTACCCCAGGTAGTTGCGAGATCTCGGTTCGAACCGCATTCACGCAATGCTCACAAGTCATGCCTTCAACGGTGATGGTGGTAGTTACCATGTTTCGCCTCCAAAGCGAGCTTGGGTGTGGTCGTTCCACACGCGACCCATACGCGCCGAACTGTCGCCGCGAGCCTGCCCAAAATTCTATCGAGCTAAAAAGCGAAAATACCCAACCGGTACGAACTGCTGACTTAAGACCCGCCTTCTAGCTGCTCAAATATAGCTACTAGCTGTTTTCCAGGCTCTGGTCACCAGAAACCACGTCGTCAATCGCTTCGCTGACTTCTTCGGCCAACTCGGCCGGGGTGGTGTCCATGGCTTCGGCCACATCGGCCACATCGCCAGTAATATCGTCAACGTCGGGGACAGCGGAAGTGTCGGTCTCAGAAGAACTTCCGGTGCTGGCATCTGCACCGCTATTGCTTGTGTCTTCGTCGTTTTCATCATCTTTGGGGCGATTGGAGCCAAACACCATGTGGCCACCCAAATAGCCTGCGAAAGCTAGCGCCCCGGCACCTAGCAATGCCCAAACCATGCCGCCAACATGGTGGCCCCGACGTCTGGCACGCCAAGACCGATAGAAAAGGCATGTCGCAGTGCCGTTGGCGGCGGCGTGAACCACTCCAACTCGGTGGAATTTGCCGTAAAAGCCACCGGTGGAATAGTCGGCTAACCCGGTAACAGCCGTCCCCAAGGACGACAAAAGCCCCAGACCAACCAACCTTTGGGCGGCTGCCTTCGACTTTTTACCACCCAACACGTCGAGCACCATGGCGGAAACGTACATACCCATGGTGACATCGGTCAGAAGAGGATGTAATTGGTGGCCCAACCAAACGCCCCGCAAAGCGTCGCCCGAAGACCCACTGCTTAGGGGCTCACCTAGGTCATACAGTCGCTCGGCAAGGCCGTCTAAGCGCTCTTCACCTTCCAGCATCTCAACTACATCGGGCAGAACATCCGTGATCGCTACACTTGGCATTAGGGACTCCTAGCGTTATCAGCACTGTTGCTTCATGAGATGTTGAAATTTTATTGCTACGGCACACTGTAGTGATGAGTGGACCAATCAACACCTCAACGTCGCCGGACACTTCCCCAGCTACGCCACCTGAAACAGCATGCTTAGAGCGCTACTCGGCTCGCAGTGCTGACCTAGCCGGGCTCACCGTGCGTCGAGCATTGCCCAAACGGCAACGTCGCAGCGTTGGAGCTTGGTGTTTCCTCGACCATTTCGGCCCAACCACCAACAACGTGATGATGAATGTGGGACCGCATCCCCACATTGGGCTCCAAACCGTTACCTGGTTGATCGAGGGCCAGATCATGCACCACGACAGCTTGGGACATGAACAGGCGATTCGGCCCGGTCAACTCAACCTGATGAGCGCTGGGAACGGAATTTCTCACGCCGAGGAGACCCCTACGAATTTCACTGGTAGGCAACACGGTGCTCAACTTTGGGTTGCCCAACCGAACGAAACTCGTTTCTCAGCACCAGCATTCGAGCACCACGAGGAACTTCCCCGCCTCGACGCTGGCGGTATGGATATTACCGTGATGATGGGCGAACTCGACGGCCTACGCTCACCCGCACGTATTGATACGCCTCTGGTTGGTGTGGTGGTTGAAGCCCACACCGCTAGTCAAACCACCATTCCTCTTGATGCCACCTTTGAACATGCCGTGGTAGTGCTAGAAGGCACCTTAAGCCTTGGCGGACAGCAAATTTCACCGGGTGAGCTGGTGTATATCGGCACCGATCGTGACGAGTTGGCCCTTCGCTCCACCGAAGGCGCAACGGCCTTGGTCATAGGCGGTGAGCCTTTTGAAGACGAGTTAATTATGTGGTGGAACTTTGTGGCGCGTACCGACGAAGAAGCCCGCGCCGCCTATGAAGATTGGCAGGAAGGCCACGAACGTTTTGGTACCGTGACCTCCAACCTTCCCCGCATCGATGCGCCGCCCTTTAAGCTTCGCCGCCCCTCAAAAGGCTGAACCCAAAGAAAATATCAAGACGGCAACGGCAAATATGTCCAGTCGGGTTGCTTCAAATAATAGGTTTCGTCATAAGTAGCAACGCCGTCTCGCAGGTCCACTAACTTCGGAAACTTCACTTCGCGGGGTCGGGGACATGCCCCTCCGGTTATATGAGCGTCGAACTCTTCAGGGAATTCGCGCAACATCGAAGCCACCATCACCTGTTCTTCGGTAGCCAAATAACAACGCGCCCCATCATTTACCTTGCCCAGCCAGCCCCCAATTTCGGTAATATCTGAAATGGAACCAGCTCCACCTTCGATCCGCGTTAGACGATCGGTGATGGCCTCGGTACCCAGCTTGCAGGGTGGACATTGGCCGCAAGATTCGATCCACAAGAAGTGTGAAGCCAGACGCGCAACCTCGACCATGCAGGCGGTTTGATCAAATACCATAAAGCCGGCCGCACCTAGACCCGTGCCAGCTGCCACCATGTGTTCGTAAGTGAGCGGCGTGTCGAGCATCGCTTCGGTAATTACCGGTGTCGCCACCCCCGACATAACTGCTTTAACACCGGCTTCTGGAGCACCGGCCATCTCAATGACTTCTCGTAAAGGAGTTCCCAAAGGCACTTCGAAAACACCTGGGCTCTGCACGTCACCCACGATGGTAGCAAGCACGTTACCTGGTGATTCTTGAGTGCCGTGCTCGCGATACCAGCCCACGCCATTCGCTAGAATATGGGGCACATTGGCCAACGTTTCTACGTTATTTACCAAGGTGGGGTTGGAATAAAATCGGCCTGCTTTGCCTGGCTCTGGATCTTTGGCCACCCAACCGGTTTGGGGTGCGGTCGCGAATAGGCCATGTTCGTAGGGGGGCAACAAGCGGGGTAGAGGCGAGTTACCTTCAATTACCTCAAGCATGGCTTTTTCTTCACCAAACAAATACTCTTCTGGCCCTTCAACCACCCGAATTGCGCAGTCCTTGCAAATGCCTGCCTCTTGCATTTCGGCAATGGCACGGGTTACAGCCTCAATCTCTTCTGTAAATGAAGCCTTCAAACAAATAAAAGCTTCCATGGCACCAATGGCATAAGCAGCGATGATCATGCCTTCTACCACCTGATACGCGTTGTGGCGAAGCAAATAACGATCTTTGAAAGTGCCCGGTTCCCCTTCAGCACCGTTAACGACTAGGTAATGATTCGTGCCGGTTTGAGAGGCTACGCCCTGCCATTTTCTACCGGTGGGAAAGCCGCCTCCACCCCGGCCACGCAGCCCAGCAGCCGCGATAATCTCAATGGTCTTTTCTTCACCAAGTTCCATGGCGGTTGAAATACCTATTCCGCCATAATCAGTGGCCAAATACTCATCAAGCGTGGTGATTGGGTCGACGGGAAGTAGATAGGCCATAGGTACTCCTTGGATGAGCCGCCAGCGATGCAAAAAACCTTAACGCCAGAAAAATTAATTCGTAAATCTATTTCGCCACCGTACTCTAGAAATACGATAGCCATGTCAAGGCCTATGCCATATGTCACATCTAATGGTTAGGCTTAGAAGAGCCACGATGGTCAACACATAAGGGAGAATCACCCATGCACACCAAAAGACGGGCTTGGTGGCGTCTTGCCGCCGCTGTACTGGCACTGGGATTGGTGGCCGCAGCTTGCGGTAATAACGACTCGGATAGCTCACCTCCCAATGATTCCTCTACCACCTCCATTCGCTCGGGTGAGATTGGTAACGACGACGATCAAGCTTCAGAGCCCGAATACGGGGGCAAGATCGTGGTGGGCGTGGAAACCGAAACTAATCACTTTGATCCCAAGCTGGCTGAGTTGGCAGCCCCGGGTAGCATGATCGCCTTAACGTTCTTCGACCCACTGGTAGCCATCGACGCTGAAGGTAACTTCGAGCCATTCCTGGCAGAATCGCTGGAACCCAACGATGACCTAACTGAGTGGACTTTGACGTTACGAGAAGGGGTGCAATTCCACGATGGCACACCGCTCGATGCCGAAGCCCTGAAATGGAACTGGGACAACCTCCATTTCGCAGAAGGTGCTCGAAACCGGGGTGGACTGGTAAATGCGGGAGTAACGGGCATGGAGATTGTTGACGACATGACCGTGATGTATACGCTCAGCGGACCAAACGCCGGTTTCCCAGATCAATTGCGAACTTACCCAGGTCTACCGGTTTCACCTACAGCCTATGAAGCTGACCCGGAAGGCTTTGGCAATCATCCCGTGGGCACCGGACCGTTTGAATTTGTCTCCTGGACCCGAGACGATCGCTTGGTTGTGAAGCGCAACGAGAACTATTGGCTCTCCGATAGCGACGGAAATCAACTGCCGTACTTGGACGAAATCGAATTCCGAGTTATTCCCGACGATGAAAGTCGAACCGCCAGCTTGGCCTCCGACGACATCCAGGTGATTCAAACCCTGCGAGGCCCAAGTATTAAACGAGTACTCGCCATGGTTGACAAAGGTGGCTTTGAGGCCAGCTTGTACATCGGTAACGAATCGTCAATCACAGTCATCAACACCTTGTCACCACCGCTTGACGATATTCGGATCCGACGAGCATTGGCTTTTGCCAACGACTCAGAAGCCATGGCCAAGGTCCGTGATGACGATGGGCTCACCCCACCCGCAAACGGCTTCTTCTCAGAGGACAGCCCCTGGTATTCAGCTGAAGCCGTAGCTGATTATCCCGGTGCCAACGGCCCTGACCCAGAGGCTGCCAAAGAGCTGGTGGAACAATACCGAAACGACCCTGAGCGTTCCGACAACAAACCGGCCGGTGCGGACATCGAAATTGAGTACATCTGTCAACCCGACCCCACGCTGTTGCAGGGCGCCCAGCTCTTGCAAAACCTGTGGGGCAACGTAGGTATCGATGTCCATTTGGTACAGCTCGACCAAGCCACCATGATTTCGAGGGTGGTTGGCACGGCCGACACCGACCCACCGTTTAGAGGCGACTTCCAAACCACCTGTTTCCGTGCCAGTGGTGGCGAAGGTGATCCCTTCACCAACTTGCGCGGCTACTTCGGACCAGTTGAGACCACGGCCGGAAACTTCTCCAATCTCACCGATCCCCGCATTGATGAGGCCCTAACCAAGTTCCGCGAAACGACCGACTTCGCGGAACGTTACGCAGCTATTGAAGAAGTAAGCCGGGTAACCTCTGAGCTGGTGCCATACATTTGGAACGTAGGCACACCTACATTGGTGGGTTATCGCGAAGATGTGGTTGGCATTCCCGATTGGACCTTCCCTGACGGGACCAAAGGCAACGGAACTCCGGGTTCCATCGCCCGATTTACCCAGGCCTACATCGAAAAATAGTCATTTCTCGATGACAACATTTTGACCTTTCAATAGTGGGTGGGGGTTCAACCAAAGAGCGAACCCCCACCTGCGTTTTCGCTGCGAAAGCACGGCAGCAAATTACTGTCCACCGATTTCGATATGTGAGCCCGGTTCGTACTAACTTGCCGGGTAAGTCTCATGGACAAAAACATAACCCCACCTGCTGCGGCTCGGTTTCAAGTACCGACACCCGCCCGTGCGGCGCTCGTAGCCGTCCTCGTGTACGCCTTTCTCGTAGGCGTGTCAGTATTACAGATTGGTATGAGTGCTCTCGGTGGAGACACTCAAACCCAATTACTTGAACGGGTAACTAACCCACTGGCGGCTTTGTCGGTGGGCATTTTAGTAACGGCCATCATGCAGTCGTCTTCGGCTACTACTTCGGTCATTGTGGGCCTGGTGGCCTCGGGAACCCTCAGTGTGGAAGCGGCGGTGCCACTGATTATGGGTGCCAATATCGGCACCACCATCACCAACGCCATAGTGTCGCTCGGCCACATTCGCCAAGGCCCCGAATTCCAACGGGCTTTCGCCACCGCCACCGTGCACGACTTCTTCAACCTCTTCACGGTACTTTTGCTATTCCCACTGGAGATGGCCACCGGCTTTCTGGCCAAGACCGCCACTCGGATAAGCGAAATTCTGGTTGGCTCCTCGGGTGGAGAATGGCAAAGCCCGATAAAAACGCTGGTCGATGGTCCGGTCAATCTGATCGACGAATTATTCCAGCGCGGGCTTACCGGCACAGGTTTGGGCATGGCGTTAATCGCGGTGGGCTTGGTGATGCTAATGGGGGCTTTGATCTTCATTACCAAGAATATGCGTACCCTGATCGCTGATCGGCTGGAACGTTCACTCAACGACCTATTAACCCGCGGCGGTGGTTTAGTCGCCATGTCATTCGGGTTGGTAATCACGGTCGTGGTCCAGTCTTCTAGCATCACCACGTCACTGCTGATCCCACTAGCCGCCTCGGGAGTGCTCAGCATCCGCGCCGCCTACCCAGTCACCCTCGGCGCCAACGTAGGCACCACCATCACCGCACTCTTAGCCGCCATGGCCGCGAGTCGCCCCGAAGCCCTAGCCATCGCCTTAGTACACACCCTCTTCAACGTGGCCGGAATCTTATTGATATACCCACTACCCTTCACCCGCATGCTGCCCGTCACCGCCGCAGAACATCTAGCAGTGCTGGCTACCCGACGGCGTTCCTTAGCCTTAGGCTGGGTGATTGGTACCTTCCTTGTTCTACCCCTCGTACTGCTTGTTTTTCTAGGTTGAAAGGCCGCCAACCATGGTGATGTCGTTTTTCCGTCGGCGTGAATCCGGCATGGAGCTAATTACAGGTCGTGTGGTCCAGATGCTCTCCGACGTGCGTCATTCGTTCGACCTGGCCACAGCGGCGGTTCTCCACGGTGCCTCCTCCAGTGCTGTTGCCGAAGAGATCCGACGAACTGACGAAGGCATTAACCGTGCCGAACAAGACCTTCGTCGTGAGCTGATTGTTCACATTACCGTGCAAGGGGCCGAGCATATTGGCGACGTGATGGCCTACACCTTGCTCATCAAGCGCATTGAACGAATTGGTGACCAAGCCAAGAACATTTTCGAGCTCACCGATGAAGACGTCTCGTTCGCTGAAGCTGATGATCGCGAAGAGTTGCAGTCCATCCACACCCAAATCTCAGCCATGTTGGGCGAAGTAGTCGAACTGATTCTCGATCCCGACTCTGAACGCATGGAAGAGTTCCGGGTCAAGGCAAACAAGCTCCAAGATCTCCAAGTAGTTAAAATTCGTGAGCTTATGCACAGTGAAATGCCCGGTTCCTATGCCGTGCCCCGAGCGGTGCTCCATCGATACCTCAAGCGGGTCTTGGGCAACTTGGTTGGCATAGTCTCAACCTTGATTAACCCAATAGAACACGAGCAATAAGGAACGCTTCGCCAACTCTGTGGCGAATTACCTTTATGAGCGTTGTCTGTCGGGCCCTTCTACGTACTAGCTTGCCGGGTAAGTTCCATGGATGAGAAAACTACGCCTCCTACTGCGGCGCGCCTTGAGGTACCAACGGCCGGCCGAGCAGCGCTAGTAGTCATTCTCATCTACGGCTTTCTCATTGGGGTCTCGGTACTCCAAGCGGGGATGGGAGCGCTCGGAGGCGATACTCAGACTCAACTGTTAGAACGTGTAACCAACCCTCTGGCCGCATTTTCGGTGGGTATTTTAGTAACCGTCCTAATGCAATCTTCTTCAGCCACCTCTTCAGTGATCGTGGGTTTGGTGGCCTCGGGAACGCTCAGTGTGGAAGCGGCGGTTCCCATGATTATGGGGGCCAATATCGGCACCACCATCACCAACGCCATTGTGTCGCTCGGTCATATGCGCCAAGGTCCCGAGTTTCGGCGGGCTTTCGCTACTGCCACCGTGCACGACTTCTTCAACCTCTTTGCGGTGATACTGCTTTTTCCGTTGGAGATGGCCACCGGCTTTCTGGCCAAAACGGCTACACGGATAAGCGAAATTCTGGTCGGTTCGTCGGGGAGTGAATGGCAAAGCCCGATTAAGACGCTGGTCGACGGACCTGTCGATTTAATCGAGACTCTGTTTGCGAAAGCTGTTTCAGGAACAGCTCAGGGCGCTCTCCTCATTGTGTGTGGCTTGGTCTTGGTGATGATTTCGCTCACGTTCATTACCAAGAATATGCGTACGCTGATCGCTGATCGACTGGAACGTTCACTCAATGACCTGTTAACCCGTGGCGGTGGTTTGGTCGCCATGTCATTCGGTCTGGTGATCACGGTCGTGGTCCAGTCTTCTAGCATCACCACGTCGCTGTTAATCCCACTAGCCGCCTCGGGAGTGCTCAGCATCCGCGCCGCCTACCCAGTCACCCTCGGCGCCAACGTAGGCACCACCATCACCGCACTCTTAGCCGCCATGGCCGCCAGTCGCCCCGAAGCCCTAGCCATCGCCTTAGTACACACCCTCTTCAACTTGGCAGGAATCTTACTGATATACCCACTACCCCTCACCCGCATGCTGCCCGTCACCGCCGCAGAGTTTCTGGCAGAAGTCGCTACTCGGCGCCGTACGCTAGCCTTAGCGTGGGTAGTGGGAACCTTTGTGGTAGTGCCACTCGCGTTGTTGGTTGTATTGGGTTAATAGATCAGGGTTTCCTAGCGTTCAATCTTTAGGAATTGATCATATGCTGGGTTGCTATCTTCCAAAGTGTGTCGGTAACCCAGTTCATCTAAGAACCACCGAAACTCATCTCGTTCAGTCTCGGGCACTTCAAAGCCTGCCAAAACCCTTCCGATGTCTGCTCCGTGGTTGCGGTAGTGAAAAAGACTGATGTTCCAGCGACCACCCAAGGTCTCCAAGAAACGCATTAAGGCGCCTGGCCGCTCGGGGAATTGGAACCTGTAGAGCACTTCATCATGTACATCTGCCGCTCGGCCACCCACCATGTGGCGCACGTGCAACTTGGCTACTTCATTATTCGACAAGTCGATGGTTGAAAGTCCGGTAGCGCGCAACAGATTGGCGACCGTGTCGGCATCCGAACGCGACTCCACGGCTACACCCACAAAAATGTGAGCTACATCACGGGTGTTCAAGCGATAGTTAAACTCGGTGATAACACGAGTATCTAACAGGGCACAAAACTCACGGAAAGCACCCGGTTGCTCGGGAATAGTCACGGCAAATAAGGCTTCACGTGCTTCGCCCAACTCGGCTTGCTCGGTCACAAAGCGCAAGCGGTCAAAGTTCATGTTGGCACCACTTAGGATCGCGACCAGGTTTTCTTGGTGCACATCGTTGTGTTCGACCCAGTGTTTGAGCCCAGCCACCGACAGTGCTCCGGCTGGTTCCACAATCGAGCGGGTGTCTTCAAAAATGTCTTTAATGGCTGCTGAAATTTCGTCGTTACTTACGGTGATGGTTTCATCGATCACCTCTTGTGCCAAACCAAACGTGTAGTTGCCAACCTGGCGAACAGCCACGCCATCAGCAAAAATCCCAACCTGGTCTAACTTCACAATTTTACCGGCCATCAACGAACGGGCCATGGCATCGGCCTCTGTCGATTCAACGCCAATAACCTTTACGTGTGGGACCACCGTCTTTAGGTATGCCCCGATCCCGCCAATCAGCCCACCGCCACCCACCGGCACGAACACGGCGTCTAAATCGGCGGCGCTTTGACGCACTATTTCATCGGCAATGGTTCCTTGTCCGGCTACCACCAGCGGATCATCAAAAGGTGGAATGGCGGTCATTCCGGTTGAGCGTTGCAGCGAATCGCAGTGGGCCTGGGCATCTGAATACGAATCACCCACCAAAACCACTTCCGCACCGAGATTTCTAACCGCATCAACCTTGATCGACGGTGTTGTTTCGGGCATGACAATCAGCGCTTTGATTCCGAGGTGCCGCGCCGAATAGGCCACACCTTGGGCATGGTTTCCTGCACTGGCCGTAATAACGCCGCGCTGACGCTCTTGCTCGCTCAGATGGGCCATCTTGTTGTAAGCGCCGCGAAGTTTAAAGCTGAAAATCGGCTGTAAGTCTTCGCGCTTAAACCAGATTTTGTTATCGAGGCGAGCCGAAAGACGAGCGGCCAGTTCTAATGGTGTCTCGCGGGCAACTTCGTAGACGCGACTCGTTAAAATCGAGCGCATTAACTCGTCAAAAGCGGCCGGCTCGCCGGTATTAGGCATTAACCGAGCAGGGTTCGAATATCGGCAAAGCCCTGGTAGATCAACAGAATCAAAATAGAGCTACCAATAACGGCATAAGGCCAACGGTAGCGGTGATCGGCAGCGAAGAACCGCCGGATCGAAAACACGATGGCGATCATTGATACCGCACCAATTATGAGCCCTAGCCAGGGGCCGACACCACCGCTCAAATCGACAATCGGCTTTAAAATAGGCAGTACCAAATATGTAATGGTGCAGCGAATAGCCGAAATTGCAACCGATTTTGAAAATGCGTTTTCAGCGCCGGTGATGCTGGCCTTTTCTCCGTCGGAGGGCAGACACAACACACAGCGCATAGCCCGATCGGCCTGTGACCGGTTAGGGGCTGATACCGGGCTCGAGGAAGAAACCGTGGCGTCCATTGTCCTCCTACGCTATCGGTTTGCCCCTAGCGCAACCAACCGTTTGAGTACCTTCTAACCAACTTGTCACAAAGCGTTGGCCAAATCGCCGCAGTCAAGTTGCGACAAATCGCCTATTTCATCAAAGGTGACCGAACCGCCGTCACCAAAGCCTGAACTTAGTGTTCCTGAAGTGGAATCAAAGCTGTAGGGCACTTCAGAAACCTCGTATTCACCGGCTTCCTCGTCGAGCAATTCGCCACTTATAAGCGAGATGTCACCAATCGAGTTACAGCTGGCCCCAGAGAAAAACCCGATGGAACCAGTGACTGGAAAGACGAATGGCGCCGCGGCGTCTTCGTCTAAGACCGGCGCCAAATCACAGCCGTCACGATAGAAAACTCCAACCATAACCCCACTGGCAGGGCCGTAAATAGACACAAAAGCTTCGTCATTGCCATCACCGTCAAGGTCGTAACCACCGGCGGCAGCTGCGCCCATAAAAGCTTCGTCGATTATGGCCCGGCTTGAACCACCGTTTGACCACTCGACCCCTACCCACCAATTGTCGCCATCTTTGTAGGTGGCAAGGCGATCGTTTTCACCGTCACCGTCCCCATCGAAGTTGACCGTAGCTTCACTAAGTTCAGCAGCCGACGCTGGTATCGGTGCGGCATCCGGGCACGAGTCAAGGTCGGAAGCGTCATCGTCTGAGTCGTCGTCGAGGGTGCTCGAAGTGTTGTTTTGGGTGGTTGAGGGGGTTTCGTCGGTTGAACCACCTGCCGTTCCCTCATCCGATGAATTATCGCTACACGCCACCGCTACAAGTGAAAACAAGAGGGCAAAGACCACTTTACGCACACGCATGGACCGAGTGTAGCAACCCACCTACACCAGCTAGGGCCCATCTTTAGGTATTCCCCTCTAAGCTATGGGGCATGGATAGCTACGAGTCGCCCGAGTATCACCCGGCATTCGAAGAGTATTGCGAGGCTATCTACGAGCTCCACGAAGACGACGTGGCGGTGATTCAAGCTCGTGTAGCTGAGCGTTTGGCCGTTTCGCGAGCCGCGGTTTCCGAAATGATCAAACGTATGGAAGCTGAAGGATTGGTTAGCACCGCCGCGGGCACCATCTCCCTCACTGAACGCGGTTTAGCATTGGCCACAATTGTGGTGCGTCGACACCGCATAGCCGAACGCTTCTTAACCGACATTTTGGGTTTGTCCTGGGCCACCGCACACCAGGAGGCTGGCAAATGGGAGCACATCATTTCGCCTGTGGTTGAAGAAGCTATGGAGCGAGTATTAGGTGATCCCACCACCTGCCCCCATGGCAACCCCATTCCCGGATCCGGTTATGTTGAACACCCCAACACCGTCACTCTTGATTCGATAGACGTTGGTGACAGCTTCACCGTGCGGCGTATCACCGAAGAATTAGAGTTCACCGACGGTCTACTCGATTTTTTGGAAGGGGCGTCGGTGATGCCGGGACACGCTGGTGTGGTCCGCTCGATCGCGCCCGATGGCACCACTATTGTGGAAATTGAGGGCGATCCAGTTGGAATTGGGGCGTTTGTAGGTGCCCGAATTCTGGTAACCCCGGGCGGTTAGTTTCCGCCGGGGGCCATAATGCCGGTCCCACGGTTTTCTCCAATGGCAAAGAAATGTCCGCCGCGGGTGCCCACAAAGATCTGACCGTCCCATACGGCAGGTGTTGATTCAACACAACCACCAAGAGGTACCGACCAAAGCTTCGGTGGTGCCTTGGTGGTATCAGTTAGATCAAATCCGCTCAATACTCCGCCGCGACAGTCGCCTTGTATCAAGACATCGTCAACGACCACCGGTGACTGCCAGGTGGGACCGCGCATAAAAAACTCCCAACGTAAAGTGCCGGTGTTGCGATCTACTGCCATTATTCTGCCGCCGTCGGTTGGCACAATGAGAAGATCTCGATAAATGGCTGGGGTGGCCCAAATGCCCTTGTTATCGGGGTCGGCCAATGACCACACGATCGGATCATCATTTTGACGAGGGTCGAGTTTGAGAATCTGGCCGATCTCGGCCGAACGCTCGGTGTGGCGCTTCACCTCGCTCACCACATACAAGAAACCTTCCTCATCAATAACCACACTGGCGTCAGTGTCATCGCCAGCCCAAAAACGGAAAACGCGTTCAGGATCGCGGCCGTGCTTAACTCCCGAGATGTCCCACCCTTGAATAAGCCCACCGGAGTTACCGAAGTAGATGACATCGCCCGAGATTGCGACCGAGTTTTCGATAGAAACGTTTTCGTCACCGACGGCTTCTAGAAGTTCCTCATCCCAGCCCGGCGCCATAAAGACCAGGGTGGGGTCAACAGTGACCAGGCCTTCGTCGTCATAGCTCCGGTTCAGTTTCCAAATAAACCAAAGCGAATTCTCACCGCCTTCGAATAGGTAATCGTCAATGACTAAAGCCGAACCGTCCCAGTCATCGTTCCAAAGCCCATCAACCGAATTAGCGTCGAAGCTCCAAAGCTCGCGTGGTTCGTCACCATCAATCGCCAAGATGTGAAAGTAGTTGTCGCGAGAACCGCTGTATACCAACGGAAAGCCATCGGGATCAACGGTTACCGAACCTTTAATAATGTCGCCGGTGGGAAAGCTGGGAATGATCTGCTCACCGGTATCTGCATCCAAAAAATGAACGGCTTTGTCATAAGCACCAAAGACCACCCATGTTCGACCGTCGCGTTCGAAAACCGAAGGTTGGCCGGTCCACCCCGAGCCACACCAATTGAAAGTACCCGAGTGGTCGCCCTGTTCAACGCTTGATTCAGAACACATTGGAGACTCGGGGTAGCTCCAGCGCACTACCGGGTTGGTGGGCACGGGGCCTTGCCCGTAATAATTGCGAGTGGGATTACCTCGGAAGGTGAGAATCCCTGACACGGCTTCACCCCAAGGATGCCCAGCTGTGGCCGGATCAACCCAGGCCGAGCCTTGACCTTCGGGTTGCTTGTTTGGCCACGGTGTCCCTTCTACAGCAGCTTGGCTCTCACGTGTCATGGTTAGCATTGCCAAGCCAACCGTTAAGACGGCTAAAAGTGTCACCGCCACCACAGCGCGACGTCGCATCGAAAGCTCATTAGCGGTTGTGGTCATGCTTCTAGTGTGCCCACAAACCCAGACGTGACTGAAACAAAGTGCCAAACTACTTGGATGACTATTACATCGTCATCGGAGCAGCCTCCGGTTTCAAAAGAGCTGTTGAGTTTGGCCCTTGAGCTGGTTAAAGAGGCTGGCGAGTTAACTCTAAAGTATTTCCGGTCAACCGACTTGGAGGTCGTCACCAAACAAGATGGAACGCCTGTCACAATAGCTGATCAGGGTGCTGAAGCGCTGATTAGGGCCCGTCTTGGTGAGCTTCGTCCGAATGACACCGTGGTGGGAGAAGAAGATGGTTTGCGTGAAGGCAGCAGTGGCCATCGCTGGATTATTGACCCCATTGATGGGACGAAGGCTTTCACCCATGGCGTACCGCTTTATTCCAACCTTTTGGCTCTAGAAGACGAACATGGTCCGGCCATTGGTGTGATTAACCTCCCGGCGTTGGGTGAAACGGTGTGGGCCGGTCGAGGTCGAGGTTGTTTTTGTAACGATGAACCAGCGACGGTGTCAACCACCAACCAGGTCAGCGAAGCTTGGCTCATGACCAGTGGCCTCACGAACTGGCCAGCGCCACTCTTCAACACTCTTAAGCAAAGTGGGATTCACGTACGCACCTGGGGCGACGGCTACGGCTACGCCTTGGTGGCGACAGGACGGGCCGATGTGATGTTAGACCCGGAAGTCTCGCTTTGGGATGTGGCCCCCATGCCTGTCATCCTGTCCGAAGCCGGAGGTCGCTTTTCATCTACCAACGGCCGCGAAGGTGCCCATAATGGTTCGGGATTAGCCACCAACGGCGTCTTACACGATGAACTAATCAAACTTCTCTCCCCGACAGGAATTCATTAATGACTTCTGAGCTGAGTGCCTTTTACGAAACCGACGGACAGGGCGGTTTATCACCCCGGGCCGAGGCCAGAAGCCCGTGGGCCGAAGACATGATGCACGGTCGACTGCTGGCTGGAATCGCGGCGCGCCACGTTGAGCAAAATCATCAGTCGGCTGAATTCCAACCGGCACGGCTAACGATTGACCTGTTTCGTTCGCCAACCATGGACACCGTAGGTTGCAGCTCCACGGTTGTCCGCGACGGCCGTCGTATCCGGGTTGTACAGGTTGATTTAACCGTTGGCAACGCCGATGTAGCACGAGCCACGGTGGTGCTTATGCGTACGTCGTTGCACCCCTCAGGTGAAGTTTGGAGTCGGAAAGATTGGGTTGTACCTAATCCTGAGGAGATACCCGCTCCGCCCAACTCCGGTGCCAAGTCGGTTACTTCACTAGACCTACGTCCAATTGATGGTCAAGGTATGGGTTCGTCCGGTCAGCGTAAAGTTTGGCTGCGTGATCTTCGGCCTTTAGTTGAAGGTGAAAGCACTAGCGCATTTTCACGAGCCGTCATGGCCGCCGATATGGCGAGTCCACTAGGCAACTCAGGTTCAGAAGGCTTGGCTTTCATTAACGCTGACATCACGGTCTATTTGGGGCGCCTGCCGCGGGGCGAGTGGATCGGTCTTGAGGTGGGTGCCCATATTGGCGCTGACGGTATTGCGGTAAGTCGGTCCGACCTCTTCGATCTTGAAGGACCTTTTGGTTTCACCGATGTGTGTGCGGTGGCCACCCCTCGCATGGGCGCTTGAACAGATCTAAGCCAGGTAATAACCATGATTTTGTTCCTGGTCAACACACCGAGCAGCGGTACTTTTTAACGTATATGTTACCGCGGTCACATTAACTCTTCACCGCTCGGTATATCGCATACCGATACATTGAATTAATGGTGTGAAAACGGACACCAATACCGTATTTTTTAACTCGGCGTCTCGACTGTTCTTGCTGACAACCCGTTGTGCTCGAGTGAGCGACATCAACGTTGGAGTTGCTCAATTTAGATTATTATGACATCAACAATTGCCGCTCGAAAATATTGGTAGCGACGCTGCGTTCACTCTGTCGAACCATGGTGGTGTGACGAATCCATCATGAGCACGTTTGGTCCTAAGCGAACTAGGCGTTGTCCAAAAGCCTCACCAATAGTTTCGCTCTGGAGCACCTCTTGTGGGTTACCCGCAGCCACCAAGCGATTAGCTAACAACAGGACCTTGTCAGCGCTTGCCGCTTCACCTAGATCATGCGTGGTCATCACTACGGCCGTCCCGGCGTCTCGTTCCTCTTGCACTACCGACAAAATACGTTGCCGGGAAACGACATCTAAACCCGTGACTGGCTCATCTAGCAGCAACAATGGTGCTTGTTGCGCCAAACCTTGTGCTACATATACCCGTTGGCGTTGGCCCCCCGAGAGCTCCATAATTTGGCGCGAAGCTAGATCGGCAACCTCCAATCGTTCCATCGCCTCATTCACCACCGCCCGATCCCGAGAACGTAGCCTGCGGAAGAAACCAAGCGACTGGTATCGGCCCATAGTCACAACCTCGCGAACCGACATGGGGAGGTTGGTTGGTATGGCGGTTCCCTGCAAGACATAAGCGACGTTGCGACCAGTGCCACGCCGTTCATCATTATTAATTTCAATAGATCCACTAGTTAATGGTAATAACCCCACCAAAGCGTGCAGCAGGGTTGACTTTCCAGCACCATTAGGACCGATTATCGCTGTTAAGGTATTAGATTCTAGTTGGAAGCTGACATTATCAAGTGAGAGCCTTGTGCCTCGCACCACTGAGATCGCGTTAACATTAACCACCACACGACGTGGGTTGGCGCCTCGGGGGGAGGGGACTTTAGTCATTGCTCATTCCTACCGGTTGGCCCTCAAATAATACTTCGTACGCTTATAAGGTACATGGTAATAAAGCCCATTCCTGTGGCTCACTAGGAGAATTCCCATCATGAAACGACGTACTCTCGACTTATTCTTCAGTATTGGCGGTGTGGGCATTGCACTACTACTGCTGGTACTGGCGATTGTCTTTAAACAAGAGGGGGACTTCGCCGACAATTACGTCCGCGAGCAGTTCGCCCAACAACAGATTTATTTCACCCCCGCTGATTCACTTACCGAAGAAGAAGCCAAGTTCGATTGCTTGGTCAAATACGGCCAAGGCGATGAAGCGGCCCGTCTACTCGATACTGGTAAAAAAGCGGAATGCTACGCCAACCACTACATCGGTCTGCACGTTGAACAAATCGGCGGTGGTCTCACTTACGCTCAGCTAGGCGGCCCTGAAAACGAGGTCAAGGCTAAGATTGCCGAAGCCGAAGATGAGGGTAAAGACACCACCGAGCTTCAAGCTGAACTGAAGAAAGTTCAAGGTCAGCGCGAAACCGTGTTCAAGGGTGAAACCCTTCGCGGCGTGCTCTTGACCGCCTATGGCTTTAGCGTGCTTGGCACAAAGGCCGCCTTGGCAGCCACGGTGGCCTTCGTGGGAGCTGCGCTGATGGCGCTACTTTCAATCGCTGGTTTCATCCACTACGCCAAGACTCCTGAGTCGGAGCTGATTGATTAGATAGGCTCATCGTTCAATAGCCAGTGGGCGTGCCTAGTCTCGGAGGGGCACCCCCCAAATCGCTCAAGCGTGTAACCTGGCCCGAGATGGAAACGACTCCCGCTCCCGTAGTTGGCTTAACTAAAGCCGAGGTCCAAGACCGAGTTAATGCGGGTCTCACCAACCAAGTACCTGACGCCCCAGCCCGCACGATCGCCCAGATCGTGCGGGCCAACGTTTTTACCCCGGTTAACGCCATAATTCTGGTGATGTTCGCCTTGATCATGGTGGCGGCCCCCGGTGCTGACGCCTTGTTTGCTGGTGTCGTGATCTCGAACAGCGTGATTGGCATCGTGCAGGAATTGCGAGCTCGCCGCGAGCTAGAACGTCTGGCAATTTTAAATGCTCCGAAAGCCCGAGTTCTACGCGATGGTGAAACCCTAGAAATCGACGTCACCCAGGTCGTGCAAGACGATGTGCTGGTAATTCGTCCGGGTGATCAAATTGTGGTCGATGGTCGCGTGGTTTCAAGCGAAGGCTTGGAAATTAACGAGGCGCTTCTAACGGGCGAATCTGACCCGGTACTTAAATCCATCGACGACAAAGTAATGTCAGGAAGTTTCGCGGTGGCTGGGTCAGGCTGTTATGAGGCAACTCATATCGGGGCCGATTCGTATGCCGCTACTTTGGCGGAAGATGCTCGCCGGTTCGAGTTAGCCCACTCTGAACTACGGACCGGTGTCAACCGAATCTTGCGTTGGCTCAGCCTTATCATCCCACCCGCTTCGATCTTGTTATTGATCTC
Source organism: Acidimicrobiia bacterium (assembly GCA_041676705.1). Taxonomy (NCBI): domain Bacteria; kingdom Bacillati; phylum Actinomycetota; class Acidimicrobiia; species Acidimicrobiia bacterium. Next base: position 486,926 of record JBAYRL010000002.1, on the reverse strand, counting down.
ACTGCTTCGGGCGGAAGATACCTGGAGAGAAGCACTTCGAGGCACCGTGGCTGGTGCCGTTGCCATGGTGCCCGATGGATTAGTTCTGCTGACTTCCATCGCCTTTATTGTGGGCATTTTGGCTTTGGCCCGTAAACAAGCTCTGGCCAAGGAATTAGCCTCGGTGGAGCTGTTGGCCCGTGTAGACGTGTTGTGCCTTGATAAAACCGGAACCATCACGTCCGGTGAAATTACCTTTGCCGACATAATCACGATCGGGAACGGCGAAACTGCCGCTACTGTCTCGCGTGAAACCGCCGAAGCAGCCTTAGGGGCCCTAACCCGAGCCGAGTCGATTCCAAATTCCACTCAAGCTGCCATTGCGACGGCCATGGCAGCGCCACAAGGTTGGCAATTAGAACGTGCGATACCGTTTTCGTCTGACCGCAAATGGTCAGCAGCGAGCTTCGGTGAACACGGCTTGTGGTTTTTGGGAGCACCGGAGTTCTTGTTGCAGTGCGTTCCCAGCGAAGATCAAGCACTGATCGAGCGAGCTAATGATGGCATCAAAGAACACACGGCTTTGGGCCAAAGAGTGGTTCTATTGGCCCTATGCCACGATGAATTAGTCGAGTCTTATGAAGCCGGTCCGCCGCCACATCAGCTTCAACCAGTAGCTCTGGTTCTCTTGGAAGACGAGCTACGGCCCCATGTTGAAGAAACCCTGGGCTATATCGCCGGCCAGGGCATTGAGCTTAAGGTAATTTCCGGTGATCATCCTGAAACGGTGGCGGCCATTGCCCGTCGGGCTGGCATCGAGGTTAAGAACGCCCCTTATGACGCTCGAGAACTTCCGCACAACCAAGCCGAGTTAGCCGAGGTTCTAGACAACCACACCGTTTTTGGCCGTGTTAACCCCCACCAAAAACGCGACATGGTTCACGCGCTCCAGAGCCGCAACCACATGGTGGCCATGACCGGTGACGGCGTGAATGACGTGCTCGCGCTAAAAGACGCCGACATGGGTATCGCCATGGGCGCTGGTAGCACCGCTAGTCGAGCTGTAGCCCAGCTAGTTCTGCTGGACAATGCTTTTTCTACCTTGCCCGATGTGTTGGCTGAAGGCCGCCGGGTTATCAACAACATCGAACGGGTAGCCAACCTATTTGTGACCAAAGCGGCCTACGCCGTGGTCCTGGCAGCCTTGACTGGCATATTTTCAGCACCATTTCTGTTTCTGCCGCGACACCTCACCATCGTTAGCTCTCTCAGTATTGGCATCCCGGGTTTCTTCTTGGCATTAGAACCGAACACCCGCCGCGCCACAACCGGGTTTGTGGATCGTGTAGTGCGGTTTTCGGTGCCTTCAGGGCTAACCGTTGGTTTAGCGGCTTTTGCCGCCTTTGAAGGTTTGCGACGATACAACGACACGCCGATAGCTGAGGCTCGCAGTGCCGCGGTCTTTGTGCTTCTCATCGCCAGTTTGGTGGTCCTTGGCAAGTTGTGTAGGCCGCTTACCACCTACCGGTTGGCATTGTTGAGTGCTATGGCCGCCGGTTACGTGATTACTATGGCTTGGCCCATGGCACGCGACTTTTTCGCTTTGGAGGTTCCGAACCAAACCCAAACGTTAGTCATCTTGGCGGCTGGGGCTGTTGCGGCGGCCGTTTTGGAACTTGGACCCCGGTTCATATCGTGGTGGCAGGTTCCTCTGCCAGTTGAAAATGGTGACACTGATGACCAGACTCCAAATCCGGTTGTTGCCACCACCGAAACTAGACAGTAACGCCCTCAAACACAGCAGCTTTAATGCCGCGGCGTTGTAAGTCAGCCAGAAACGGTACCGGTTCCACAAGTTCGGCCAAACCAGCGGCACCCTGGCGTAACACAGTGTTGTTTAACACGGCCAAAGCGCTTACGGCCGCCACTCCGCCGGCTGCTACTGCTGGTCTGTCCATTACTCCGTACACGACCACGTCGCTTCGATCGTCGATACGGCCGTGAACTTCCACCCGGATGGCACCCGGGCCACCTTCGGGATGGGGTCGATAAAGCATGGGTAACCAGGCTGTGATTCGGTCACGCCGGGTAGCTGAAACCCGTGAGGTTGCCCGCTCCAAACCCGGAAAAGCCGGGGCCAAAAGTAGAGCCTCGGGACGAGCAGCCCGATAACAATCTTTGGCACCCACCGGGTCTGGGAACCAGCACAAGGTACGGCCCGAGCCACCCTGTCGGCTTTGCCACACTCCATCACGCCAGTCGATTGAAATTGAGCTCAACGCACGGTGATGTTGTCTGGCGCAAGCCGGTCCACCGGTACCGGTAGTAGCGACATGGATTTCTTCAACTTGGCTGAACAGAGCGCCAGCGTGTTTAGCTAAAACACAGCTTAAACCGGGTGAAAAGCCAGCTCCTACCACCACCGACACGCCGCGTTCTCTAGCCTCAGCGTCGAGACCCATCAAACCCTGCACGTCTTCTACTGAATCGGAAACCGAAACCACCGAGATATTTTGCGCCAGATAAGCTTGCGCTAGTTCCACATGGGTTCCGACCGGGGTGGCTAACACCACTAGTTTGGGTGCCAGTTCTACGCTCGTGGCAGAGGAATCTATCTTTGCAGCGGCACCGAGCGAGTGGGCCACGGCTTGTGTTTTAGGGGCGTTGGAATCCCACAACGCTATGGTGCCAACCTCGGGTGACGAGGCGAGTTGGCGAGCCACCCTTGAGCCAACGGCACCTAAGCCAACAATTTTTACGGTCGTGGCAGCCATATCAGCGAAGTTCAGATCCGCTTAGTTCACGCCAACCACCATTTGTGGGCGGCGTTCCACCCGCACCACGTAGCCGCAGCACAGCGGCTACCAAACCAGCAATACTAAATGCCACTAGGGCCCGTCGGATAGTGGTTAGCATTTTCTCCTCCGGCAACTCATACGCTAAAGCCTGTGGGCCAGCGGATTCGTGGGGCTAGCTGGAATCGAACCAGCGACCTCACCCTTATCAGGGGTGCGCTCTAACCGACTGAGCTATAGCCCCGCAGGAAAGTAAAACCGTAGTACGAACCCGCGCTTAGGTGCTACTTCCACCACTAGAGTTTCGACCGTTGCTATTCGCGAATGATCCGGCGCATAGATTCTTCTTCGATCACCGTAAAGCGAACGCCACCGATTACCGAAGTAACCAGGTTGAACAATACTGCGACGATGGCGCTTAGCGCGGTGCCTACGAAGACCATGATCAGACCCAACATTGCGAAAAAGCGCAAAATTTGACTGCCGTTGAGCTTGAATTCTTCAAAGCTCAACAAGGTGGCGATGAAATCTTCGAGGTTGGTAACGGTTCCCGATGAAACCGCTGCTCCCCACATCAAAATGGCGGCGATCACCATCATCAACCAAAAGCAGAATAGAAAAACCAACGACAGCTTTAGCACTGACCATGGATCGACCCGCAGGACAACGCGATGAACTCGTCGGGCCCGAAAACCACCGGTTGCTTTTGGTTGGGTAACCAGATCACCCTTGGCGGACGAGTTCGCCTTGGCGGTCGGCCTCTTTCTGGTCAAACCTAATTGAGGTACAGGCTTAGAAACTACGGGATTTCGGCGATCGGCTTTGGGTGCGCCCTCGCGCTGTTGTGTCGGCGCTTCAGCACGTGCGTTGGGTGCATTAGGGCGTTCAGGCATTTCACCAGTCTACGGCATGATCATCCACCTAGGGTATCGAAGCGGTTTCATAGCGTGGCCCTTGGTAATGCCGCTCGATTTCGGCACGAGCACGAGCATGAGCTCGGCCTACTTGCACCTTTACTTCCACCTGGGCACCGCTGCGCTTTATCCACACAAGAGTTGCGCCGTTGGCATTGGCCACCAGGCGGGCGTCGTCGTCGCTGCCTAGGCCTGCCGCTAAAGCTGCGGCGTCAGCTGCGCTTTGAGCTTCAGCACGTTCAATTAACAGAGACCCATAAGTGGCCAGACCCCAAATAGCGGCCGCCGTTGCGACTAGTAGCACGGCCATTAAGGGCAACACCGAACCGTATTCGCTCTTGTTACCTCGAGTTTGGCGAACAAAACTTGCTTCGAGCGGTCCACGTACTTCCATGATTCCATCCAAAAACTGGTTGGGTTAAACAGGGGAAGTAGTTACAAAGAGGAAGTAGAGGCCGCTCGGTTAGCAACACCCAAGTTCTAGGTGATCTTCGGCATTAATCGTCTTGCTCGTCGCTCTCTTCTGGCAAACCCACGATTATTTCCTGATCTTGCGCAAATTCGACCGCCGCGTCATCAGCAATTTCAGCCGTAACATCGTTGTCGGCAGTGACATCGGCACCAGTAGTTCCAACGACCTCGGTTCCTAAACCGAGTGCATCGGCTTCACCGTATTCGTCTTCGTCGGCACCATTAGGTGCAACTAAGGCCACCGAGGCCACCTTAGAACCTTCATCGAGACTCATCACCCGTACCCCGGTAGCAGTCCGGCCTTGGGTAGAAATGTTGGCGACTTTGGTTCGGATGAGAATTCCACCCGAGCTAATAACCACAATTTCGTCCAACTCATTGGCTAGAAACGCTGAAACAACTTCGCCGCGCTGCTCGTTCAGCGCCATTCCACGGACACCGAGGGTACCTCGGCCTTTACGCGGAAATTCGGTGGTCAGCGTGCGTTTGCCGTAACCATGATCGGTGAGAATGACATAATCAGCGTCTTCTCGAACCACGTCGGCGGCTACAACCTGGTCACCTTCACGTAGTCGCATACCGCGCACCCCGCTTGCGGCACGGCCCATCGGGCGAACTTCAGACTCGGTGAAGCGAATGGTTTGACCTCGTTTTGAAGTCATCAAAATGTCGCTTTCACCCGAAGTGGGGAACACCGATACCAACTCGTCATCGTCTCGTAAACGTAGAGCGATGAGCCCAGCACGAAGCGATGAGTCGTAATCGCTGAAACGAGTTTTCTTTACTTGACCCTGTTTGGTTGCGAAGAACAAGTAGCGACTGGTTTCGTAGTCACGGGTATCGATTAAAGCCTGAATTTTCTCGTCAGGTTGTAGCTGCAGCAGGTTCACAATGGCCATGCCCCGGGCGGTGCGGTCCATCATGGGAATCTGGTGAGCTTTCAAGCGGTAAACCCGCCCCCGGTTTGAGAAAAACAGCAGATAAGCGTGTGCCGAGGTGTGGATAACCTGGGTCACAAAATCGTCGTCACGCAGTCTCGCTCCGGCTACACCGACACCGCCTCGCTGTTGGGTACGGAAGGCATCAATTGAAACGGTCTTGATATAGCCGCGATCGGAAAGGGTGACCACTACCTCTTCGTCATCGATCAGGTCTTCGATATCGATATCACCAAAATCAACCTGCAACTCGCAGCGCCTAGGGGTCGCAAACTTCTCGCGAATTGTGCTGATCTCTTCGCAAATAACCTCACGAAGTCTGCCTTCGCTACCCAGAATCTCTTGAAGTTCGGCGATGGTGGCCATCAACTTGGCGTACTCTTCTTCGAGTTCGGTTCGACCAAGTTGGGTGAGCCGACGCAACGCCATTTCTAAAATATGGGTGGCCTGAATTTCCGAGAACTCAAAAGGTGCTGCCATTAAAGCCGCTCGGGCGGTGGCCGTGTCGGCTGAGGCTCGAATGGTGGCGATGATTTGGTCCATCAGATCAAGCGCTCGAATAAGGCCTTCGACAATATGTGCCCGATCTTGGGCTTTGGCGAGCCGGAATTCCGAACGACGAGTAACCACTTCAATTTGGTGGTCGACGTAAGCCAAGAGTGCGTCGCGTAGATTTAACGTGCGTGGCACGCCGTCGACTAGCGCCACCATGTTCACCGCAAAGCTGGTTTGCAGCGGGGTGTATTTGTAAAGCTGATTCAGAATTACCAAGGCCGGGGCATCGCGCTTGAGGTCGAAGACCAGTCGAGTTACGCCCTTGGCTGACTCGTTTCTGATGGCTCGAATACCTTCGATTTCACGACGTTCGACCAGCTCAGCGGCCTTCTGTTCAATCTGCTCGACGCTGGTTTGGTAAGGAATCTCGGTGACTACGATTTGGTCGCCGCCATTGCGTTCCACAATTTCGGCCCGCGCTCGAATACGAACTGATCCTCGACCGGTGCGATAAGCAGAAGCAATACCAGCACGGCCCATGATAAAACCGCCGGTGGGGAAATCGGGACCTTTCACAAAGGCCATCAGGTCTTCCACGCTGGCGTCGGGGTTGTTAATCAGATGCACGGTGGCATCGATCACCTCACCTAAGTTGTGAGGCGGAATATTGGTGGCCATACCAACGGCAATGCCTTGGCTGCCATTTACCAGCAGATTTGGAAAACGTGATGGCAATACATCGGGCTCTTCGTGACGACCATCGAAGTTTGACGAAAAGTCAACCGTGTCTTCGCCTATGTCAGCCAACAATTCCATGGCAATTGGCGCCAAACGGCATTCGGTATAGCGATAAGCCGCCGGAGGATCACTTGGAGAACCAAAGTTGCCATGGGGGTCGATCAGGGTGTGGCGAATACTAAAGGGCTGACCCATCCGCACCAGGGCGTCGTATACCGACTGGTCACCGTGGGGGTGGTATTTGCCAAGCACATCGCCTACGACGGTGGCGCACTTCACGTGCGAACGGTCGGGGCGAAGGCCCCCTTCCGACATTGCCCATAAAATGCGGCGGTGTACAGGCTTTAGTCCATCACGAGCATCGGGCAAGGCACGGGCCACGATCACCGACATCGCATATTCGAGGAACGACTGCTCCATCTCGCGTTCGATTTCGATGGGCTGCACCCCACCTAGGGCCACCAATTCCGCGGCTTCATCTACGGAAATGCCTTCAGGTTCGGCCCCATTTTGACCGGGGTTATTGGGATCTACCGGTGTTGGTTCTTCGTCGGAGGAATTTTCGTTATCTGCCATTAGATGTCTAAGAACCTTGCGTCTTTAGCGTTGGTTTGGATGAAGCGCTTACGACTTTCGACGTCTTCGCCCATGAGAATGGAAAACACTTCGTCGGCCACCGTGGCTGCCTCTACGGTGACCTGCAACAACGTTCGCTGTTCAGGGTCCATGGTGGTGGCCCAAAGTTCTTCGGCGTCCATTTCGCCTAAGCCCTTAAGCCGTTGAAATTCAGCTTTATGATTGGGGTGTTCAGCCAAAAACTCAGCTTTGGCGACGTCGTCCTTCAAGTAAATCTTCGACTTGCCAACTTCGGTGGAATACAACGGGGGTTGCGCAATGTAAACCATGCCTGCTGCTACCAAATCTTTCATTTGGCGGAAGAAAAAGGTGAGCAACAAGGTGCGAATGTGGCTACCGTCCACGTCGGCATCAGCTAGAAGTATCACCTTGTGGTAGCGCGCCTTAGAAACATCGAACTCTTCGCCGATACTGCCGCCAATAGCTTGTACTAAGGCTTGAACTTCCAAGTTGGCCAGCATTTTGTCTTCGCGGGCCCGCTCAACGTTCAAAATTTTGCCTCGAATTGGCAAGATGGCCATGGTACGAGGATCGCGGGCGTCTTTGGCCGAACCTCCGGCCGAGTTGCCCTCAACAATGTAAAGCTCGCACTCTTCGGGGTTGTTCGAGGAACAGTCGGTTAACTTACCGGGCAATCCAGCACCATCAAGGGCCGATTTACGTCGGGTAGCAGCACGTGCTGATTGAGCGGCGATGCGAGCCCGGGCGGCTTGGGTTGCTTTGGCCACGATAGCTTTGGCTTCCGTTGGATTCTCTTCCAACCAGTCGGCCAGCTTCTCATTCGTAGCTCGTTCTACTAAGGACCGAATTGAAACGTTGCCCAACTTGGCTTTGGTTTGGCCCTCAAACTGTGGCTCTTGCAGTCGAACACTGATGATGGCGGTGAGACCTTCACGAATATCTTCGCCTTGTAGGTTCTCATCGCGTTCTTTCAGGATGTTCTTGGCTCGAGCGTATTTGTTGATGACGTTGGTTAGAGATTTACGGAAACCTTCAACGTGCATTCCCCCCTCGGTGGTGTTGATGCCGTTAGCAAAGGAATGAATGCCGTCGTGGTACCCGGTGTTCCATTGGAAGGCCAGCTCGACTTCTTGAACTTCTTCTTCTTGAGCCAGGTATCCAACCGCCTCAAACAGCGGTTCTTTGCTGGCATTTACATGCCGCACGAAGTCGATGATGCCGCCGTCGTAACGGTAAAGCTCTTCACGGGCTTCGGAATCGTGGCGCTTGTCTGAGAACGAAATTTCGAGGCCACGGTTCAAAAACGCCATCATCTGGAAGCGTTCTAGCAGGGTCTTAGCATCGAAATGCAGATCTTCAAAAATTGCTGGATCGGGCCAAAAGCGAACGGCAGTACCGCGGCGGCCTTGGGGCGATTCACCGGCTGGTGCCAACGCCGATTCCAGCTTGCCTCCGTTTATAAAACTCATTCGATAGCGAATATCATCGCGATCAATGGTGACTTCAACCCGTGTTGAAAGGGCGTTCACCACCGACACACCAACGCCGTGCAGACCCCCAGAGACTTTGTAGCCGTCGCCGCCGAACTTGCCGCCAGCGTGCAATACGGTGAGAACAACCTCGGCCGCCGACATTTCGGGATATTGAGGATGAGGGTCAACTGGGATACCACGACCGTCGTCGATAATTTCGCAACTACCGTCGGGCCACAAGACAATATCTATACGGTCGCAGTGGCCTGCCATGGCCTCGTCCACAGCGTTATCCACAACCTCATAAACAAGGTGGTGCAGACCGCTGGGACCAGTGGAGCCAATGTACATGCCAGGACGTTTACGAACAGCTTCTAGGCCCTCAAGAACCTGAATGTCTTTCGCGCCATATGAATCTATTTGGGATGCCAAGCGGAGCCTTTCGGCAGAGCGCAATTTACGCGCCTCGAAACGAAGTTCGCTAGCAGCGTTATAAACGCTTGCCTTTGCGAAAAGTGGTCCTTTAATTATACCAGCCCACACGCCATTAAACAGCCTAGTTAACCCTATTTCATGGCGTTTTTAGGGCCTCAGTGAGGACGAACGCGAACTTCAAAGCCTAGAACCACTCCTGGGCCTAAAAAGGCCTCAATTTTACGCACTAAGTCGGCTTCCATCCAGCGAAGTTGACTGGCCCAACCACCATCGGGAACCGCCACCGAGAGCCGACCATCAACCAACGCCCCAATTTGGGTCACCGAAGCAATGGCCTCACCCACTATTTTCGCCCATTCCTCATGTAATAACGTGAGTTTGTCCACAGGTGGTGAACCTAATGCCCGCAACACCTGATCGAGCGAATTCTTTATCGGTCGTGGCGAGGTCGATGGGTCTCGTTCTGAAGGAGAATATGGTCGAAACCGGCTCATTGCCTTGCCAGTGTAGGCATATTTAGGGGTAATGATCGGCTATCACTCGCCCGGCTTCAATATGCAAAACCGTCTCAGGCTTGGCAGCATCTGGTAGACCACCAGCGGTGGTAAGCAGGGTCTGTCCAGGTGGTAGCGAATCTAACAACGCCTGGCTACGGCGAGGGTCAAGCTCCGAGAAAATGTCATCCAGCACCAAAATCGGTGAGACCCCTAGTTCGTTGGTGATCATCCGGTTGGCAGCCATTCGCAGCGCAATGGCCAACGTTCTCTGCTCACCCTGTGAAGCATGGGTACGGGCCACCAACTGGTTAATCCCCAAATGAAACTCATCTCGATGCGGCCCTTCAAGGGTGATACCCCGCCGTAAATCAGCTTCCCGACTAGCTTCCAACGCCGCGGGATAGTCTTCCAGCCAACTCGGGCTGTAGTGCAGTTCGATGTGGCTCGGCTCGCCCGCCAAAGACTCATAAGCCACCGCCACCTCTGGTCGCAGCTTTTCAACCAAGCTCGCCCGTTGCTGACCTAGGGTGCTGCCAACACTGCCCAGGCGTTCATCCCAAACTTCAAGGGTGGCGGCGGTGTCGGTATCGAGACGACCTCCAAGTTGTTTCAAGAGCATATTGCGCTGTTTTAGAATTCGTTCCAAGTCGCTGCGCACCCGGTCCAAGCGCGGGTCGAGAGCCACCAACAAGTCGTCCATGAAACGTCGGCGTAACGCCGGCGCACCTTTCACCAACTCCAGGTCATCCGGTGAAAACACCGTTACCCGCAGTGCTTCTAACAGGTCGGCGTTTCTTGTAATTCGTTGGCGATTCAACTGCGCTCGAGTGCGTCCGGTCGATGAGATTTCGATCTCAATTAGCAACGAGCGACCACTACGCTCCCCTTCAGCGCGAATGATGGCTGCTGGTGAGTTAATGGCCACCAATGCGTCGTTGGCTACGCCGCGAAACGAACTCAACGTTGCCAAAAAGGCTACGGCTTCAGCCAAATTCGTCTTGCCTTCACCATTGGCACCGACAATGGCCGTTAACCCAGGTGAAAATACGAACTCGGCTTGGCGATAATTGCGAAAACCGTCCAGCGATAACCGCTCAACTCGCATCGCAGCGTCTTAAGAAATACGCACGGGCATCAAAACGTAAGTGAACTCGTCACTCTCTGCCTCACGTAGTACGGCTGGCCGCACATTATCGATCAAGCTCAACTGCACTTGTTCGCCGCTAATCGCGTCAAGACCGTCTAAGAGATACTCGGGGTTAAAAGCAACCAGCAGCTCTTCGCCTTCATATTCCGCTTCGAGCGCCTCGCGGGCTTCACCACGATCGGGTGTTACCGCCCGCAGCTCAACATTGCCAGTGTCACACGAAATACGAATCGGGGTTTGTGTGCTTTGGACCATTAGAGCAACTCGCCGCACTGATTCAACAAAACTGTCGCGATCGACTTTTAAGCTGCGTTCGTTGGTAGTTGGTATGAGCCCCTTGTAATTCGGGTAATCAGCTGAAATTAGTCGAGTGATGACCTCGGTGGTGCCAAGGCGGAAGGTTGCAAAACTTTCCTCGAAATGCACTTCCAGCTCATCAGAACTAGCGCTCGTAAGACGGATCAGTTCTTGTAGCGCACGGGCTGGCACGATGACTTGGCTTTGTTCGCCTAGCAATGAGAAGCCTGGCAAATCAGCAATTGCTAAGCGGTAAGAGTCGGTGGCTACCAGACGCAGTCCGTTAGCTTCAGCCTCTAACATCACCCCGTTTAGGGCAACCGAGCGAGTTTCATCTCGACTGGCAGCGCGAACCACCATTTTTATGGCATCCGCGAATGACTTGGCTGGAATGGTTACCGGTTCGGTATCGGCATGAGCTTGGGTGGGGAACCCCTCGGGCGGCAGCAACAAGATAGTGAAGTTGGCTGGTCCCGAAACAATTCGAGCTTCTTCGTCTTCAACGGTTATTTCCACTCGCCCTTCACCAAGGGCGCGCACAATGTCAGAGGTCAGCTTGGCGGGCAGAACTACCACGCCATCAACTTCACCCATAACTTCGATTTGAACCGAAATGGTGAGATCTAGGTCGGTTCCGGTGAGGGTGAGTTGGTCACCATTTAGTTCAGCTCGAATACCAGAGAGCGCTGTTACAGAGTTGCCACGATTCGACACAGCCCGACCAGCGTTAGATAAAGCTTCAAGAAGAGCATCTCGTTCACATAGGAACTTCAACTTGATTCCCGCTTTCTATGTACTTATTTAGTTGCTTAACTCGCGATAGTTCTAATAAGGGCTGTGGATTGTGGATAGGCACACATTTACCCAGCTCAGAGCCAATTTTGTTGTCCGAGGGTTGTCCACAGTGATTCACAGTTTGAGTATTCCAGCCATGTAATTCGGTGGACAGTGAGAAAGTTATGCACGTCTTTGCCCGCGATACCAACAAGTTCTTCCCAGCGTAGTTGGCAGAGGGCTTAGAGGTGGTGATCATATTCCGCCACCCCTGATGACCTGCATAAGCTCGGTAACTTGGTCATAAATTTCCCGGCGTTCTTTCATCAATGCCGAAATCTTGTCCACAGCGTGGATAATCGTGGTGTGGTCTCGGCCACCGAACTCACGACCAATGGCAGGGAAGCTTAAATCGGTAGCTTCACGAAACACGTACATGGCGATTTGGCGTGTTGTGACCAGAGGCTTGCGTCGACTGCGGCCCACAATGTCTTCGACGCTGTCACCAAACATGGCTGAAGTGGCTTCTAAGATCAGCTTCGGTGTGATGAGATGCGGCAGGTCGCCGTTGACGAGGTCGGCCAGCACCTCACGAGCCAGATCAGCCGAAAGCGGCTCTTTGGTCAGGTTCGAATAGGCGCTCACCCGAATTAGAGCACCTTCGAGCTCCCGAATGTTGTCTTTGATATTTGAGGCAATGAACTCGAGTACATCGGGTGGTATTGGCGTTGTTTCACGTTCAGCTTTCTTGCGCACAATCGCCAAACGGGTTTCGAAGTCGGGGGGTTGAATATCAGTGATCAAACCCATCTTGAAACGACTACGCAAGCGATCTTCCAGCGTTGCCATGGCATCTGGTGGTCGATCTGAAGACAGCACTATTTGTCGGTCGGCATCGTGAAGATGGTTGAAGGTGTGGAAGAGCTCTTCTTGTAAACCTTCCCGACCTTCTATGAATTGAATGTCATCGAGGAGCAACACATCGATTTCTCGATATCGACGCTTAAATTCATTCGGTGTGTTGGTACGAATGGCGTCAACGAACTGATTGAGAAAGCTTTCGGTGGTGATGTATCGCACTATGTAGCGGGGATAAACGCTGCGCACGTAGTTGGCAATGGCTTGTAACAGGTGTGTTTTGCCGAGTCCCGCGTGGCCATGGATAAAGAGTGGATTGTAAGAGCGACCTGGCTGTTCGGCCACCGATAGTGCTGCGGCATGGGCGAATCGGTTAGAAGACCCGATAACGAAGGCTTCGAAGGTGAATCGTCCTTCTGTACTTCGAGGTGTGTAGGCGTCGCTGGAATGATTTTCGGTTGGGTCGGCGACCCTGTTCTCTTGATCTAGGTGACCGAGATCGCTTGTAGCCAGCGCAACTGTGGGTGGATTCGAGATTTGGTCGTAGTCAGGGGTCGTGGAGTCGGTTTCGCCTTGGGTTTGAACTTGAATGTCGAGCGCGATTTCGCTGGCGCCAACTTCAGAAAGTGCGTCTCGCACAAGCGCTAAATAACGACCTTCGATCCGTTCCTTAACCACCGATGATGGCACGGCCAAAGTGAGCACATCGTTATTGATTTCGATTGGGAAAGCCGCGTTGAACGAACTTAGCCAGACAGCTTCGGAGACCTGTTCTCGTAGAATCTCGGAACAGGCGTCCCAGAGCGTTCCAGCTTCGCGCACGTGTCCGAGGCCTCCATACTTGACTAGACATCCACAGGGTAATCCACAGGTGTGGAAAACCAATGCAAACCAGACGCAACCGAATCTCGGTGGGAGGTTGGAGCGTGTTGGTGGCACGTTCAACCTAGCGCTGACTTCTCAATATATTAGGAATTGGCCAACCTAGCATTACCTCGCCAGGCGATGCACGACAATTTTATAGTGTAGTGAGAAAGACCAGGTCAATAAGGGTATTGGGGACCAATGTAGTTTAAATTGCATTGATGTAACTAGCCATAACTCTTTAAATGGACATGGTTTCGGTACTTAGTACGACTGCCCTGGTTGCCACGAGGCCAGCCGGGGCTCTAATCTAGTTCGCTGGCACGGCCGTGGGTCGCTGCAACGTCGTCACCCGACGTGCTTGGAGCGGATCAACTACAGCCGGACATAAAATTTTAGTCGTAAGTCGAGACAGACCAAGGTCAAGCCCTCCGACTAATTCGGGCTTTAGGAGGCCTTAGTAGTGAAGAGAACATTCCAACCGAACAATCGGCGACGGGCCCGCCGCCACGGATTTCGCCACCGCATGTCTGATCGCGCTGGGCGAGCCATTCTCGCGGCGCGGCGCCGTAAGGGTAGGAGCAAGCTGTCCGCTTAATTTGGCGAGTTACAGATCGGGCTACCTTCGCCTCGCTTCGTCGAGACGGTTGGCGGTTCCGTTCCGGTCCGTTATGGATTAATTTCTTGCCATACTCACCTGATCAGATAGATGACCCTCCGCGTTTAGCCTTTAGCTTGGGTAAACGGCTTGGAAATGCCGTAGTCCGCAATAAGATACGCAGGAGGGTTCGAGCTATTTTTACCGAGCTCGCGAAAGAAGATCACTTGCCACATGGGGTATACCTTGTAGGCATGTCTGATGCCGGTGCTCACCTGAGCTATAGCTCATTGGAAACCCATCTTGAGACTGTCCTATCCAAAATACAAAAGAGGATGATGTGACCTCACTCCTTTTAGGTTTGGTCAAGGCCTATCGTTGGCTGTTTGCTGGACGCCTCTCACCTTGTCGTTACTACCCGTCTTGTTCTACCTATGCCTTAGAGGCGCTTGAGACCCATGGCGCGATACGCGGCTCATGGTTGAGCATTCGCCGCATTGGCCGTTGCCGCCCGGGCGGCGGTCACGGAATCGATTTGGTACCGGCCCCTAAGAATGCTCGGGCAACGATGGTTGCGCCGGTTGGTACTCACGCTGAACGGAAGGTTCACTAATGTTCGACGCATTTTTTAATGCGATCGCTGGGCTGCTGGCCTGGTTTTATGAGCTACCAATCGTAGGTGGCTCTTACGGTGGGGCAATTGTCCTTCTCACACTCACCGTCATGATCATTGTTACGCCCTTAACGCTTAAGGGCACGCGCTCCATGATGGCCATGCAGGCCCTAGCGCCCGAAATGAAACGAATTCAAGCAGAATACGCGCATGATCGCGCCAAAATGAACGAGGTTCTGCTTGAGTTCTACAAGGACAACCAGATCAACCCGGTGGGCGGCTGTCTGCCAATGTTGCTGCAGGCACCGGTGTTTATCATCTTGTATCGGGTTATTTCCGGTCTCACCCAAACTGGTGCGGGTGGAGGCTTCGATCCCAAATACATCTCGTCTTCTAGCGACCTATTCCAATCGCTTCAAGGGCAGACTGAAATGCGTTCATGGGGTATCGACTTAGCTAGTTCTGCGTCGTCAATGCTCTCGGACAACTTCATCACCGGCCTGCCATACATATTGCTAATTATCGCAGTAGCTGCCACTTCATTCATCCAACAGAAGCAGATTTCCGGCCGAAACCCGAACGCTGAAATTCCCCAGCAGCAGAAAATTCTACTGCGAGTAATGCCAGTGTTCTTTGCTTTCATTTCGTTCCGGTTTGCAGCCGCATTGGTGGTTTACTTCCTGGTTTCGAACCTGTATCGAATTGGTCAACAAGCCTATATTTCCAAGAAGATTTATGGGGCAGATGGCACGGTTATGACCAAGGGTGCCATTGAGACCACGGCGACCGAAAAGTCCGCTAAGGGTATTGCCGAACCGAAAAAGTCGGAAAGTACCAGCAAACCCGCGCCTAAGAAAACCAGTGGAAGCGGCAAATCCGCTAAGTCCGCCCCAACCGGGGGTAAAGGGGCTAAAAACAGTTCCCCACCGAAAAAGACTCACACTCAAAGTCGGCGAGTGACACCATCTAAACGCCAAGCCGGTGAGTCTGCTACCCGAGGCGTACAACAGCCTCGCAAGAAGAAGAGGAGTTGACCTTGGAGTGGATTGAGACCACCGCAAAGTCAGTTGAAGAAGCCAAAGACCTGGCGTTAGATCGCCTTGGTGTCGATGAGCAAGAAGCTGAGTTCGAAATTTTAGAAGAGCCACGTCAGGGTATCTTCGGCCGGATGAAGGGCGAAGCTAGAATTCGGGCTCGAGTGCGCCCGGTGCAGGCCCGCGCCAAGATCGATCGTCGCGACCGCAGGCGTGGCGGCCGCGGTGGTGAAAGCCGTTCTCGCCAAAGTGATGAATCGGCTTCGGCGAACACGCCGTCTCGTACCGATAGCAAGCCAGAACCAACCTCGCCACGCTCGGATAAGGCAGGTTCTCGCGTCAGTCAATCAAATCCAGAAACGCAGCATGCTGCGCAAACCCCCGAGAGTGCAGGCGCCATGGACCAAGCAAGCGATGAAATCGATCTAACCGTCGATGAACAAGCTGAGATCATTACAGAATTCTTAACCGGCCTGCTCGAGGCGTTTGAACTAGACGCAACCATTACAAGTGAAAAAATCGATGAAGAAACCATTGAGATCGATATCCAGGGCGATCAACTTGGCCTATTAGTCGGTCCTCGCGGGAACACTTTGCAGGCGGTATATGATTTATCGCGCACCGTCACCCAACGCCGTGCAAGTGGTCGACATGAAGGTCGGGTACGACTAGATGTGGCTGGCTATCGATCGCGACGCCGCAGCGCCCTTGAAGAATTTGTGAAAAAGATTTGTGACGAGGTTTTGGAAAGCGGCGTGTCTAAGGTTCTAGAGCCAATGTCTTCAGTTGACCGCAAGATTGTGCACGACACCGCTACAAGCGTTGCGGGCATTCGGACTAGCTCAGAAGGCGATGAACCCCGTCGCCGTGTGGTGATACACAAGGCTGACTGACCTAATACGTCTATGCGACCCAACAAACGGTTGTCGTAATGGCCCCGAAATTTCTCGGGGCCATTTTCATTTTTGATCTTTATTCACAGATCTGGTTCAGCATCGGAAGCGCTGATGCTCCGCCTGAATCGCTTGATTTTCTAACAAATACGGTATGTAGCGGCTTGTGCATTAGGCTTTTGCCAGCTTGCTGAAGGTATAGCAGGGTCTGTAGAAGCATCGATCGCGGGAATGGCTAATGAACGAAGAGGAATCGCAATCTTTGGAGGCCTTACTGCGTCGTTCGCAGAAACTTGGCTTCCTTGGGCCTGGAAACCCCCTGGCTCACATCGAACATGCCGAAGGGTTGATTGCTCAGCTCGATAATCTGTTTGATGATGCCAAATTTCTAGGTGCCGATCTCGGATCTGGTGGTGGTGTTCCGGGTTTGATTGAAGCCTTGAACTTCCCGAATAGCCGTTGGATCTTCGTGGAATCAATGGTCAAAAGGGCGGAGTTCCTGGAAGCGGCTGTTGCCGAGCTTGGATTGTCACAGCGGGTCAGCGTGCTTAACGAGCGGGCCGAAACCGTCGGTCGCGATGAACAGTATCGAGGCATCTTTGATGTGGTAAGTAGTCGATCTTTCGGATTGCCAGCGATTACAGCAGAATGCGCGGCACCGTTATTAAGGCTCCGAGGTTACTTAATCGTAAGTGAACCTCCGGTAGTCGACTCTGATCGTTGGTCAACGGAGGGTCTTGCCGAACTCGGGCTGGAGTTGCAAGGTTTAACCAATAGTTGGCGCCGCCTTATGCTAACTAAACCAACTTCGAGCCGCTACCCACGCCGGGTGGGAGTACCTGCCAAACGGCCCTTATGGGGAACCTAAGCGAATACATCGCCCCTACCAATGTTTCACGTGAAACACTGTCTAGTAGAGGGTGATGTTTCACGTGAAACATTCTGATCGATTGAATCCGACCGCAAATTAGAGATCGCGCTAACGTATATAGGCCTCTCCCCGCTCAGGCGGTCTATGATATTGCACGGTTGTCACAGTGTGGGTGGCTAGAAAGAGGTATTGATGTCAAGACCCCTTCCTCGGGTGATTGCGCTGGCGAATCAGAAGGGTGGCGTAGGAAAGACCACTACCGCGGTGAACTTAGGTGCATCGTTAGCAGAGCTCGGCTATCGCACTCTACTTATTGATCTCGACCCTCAGGGAAACGCCAGCAGCGGTTTGGGGCTAGATCCTCGAACGATTGAGCATTCCATGTATGGGGTATTGCTCCATGATCTGCCTATGGAAGACTGCATTGAGGCCACTTCACTTCGCAATCTCTTCGTAGCGCCGGCAAATCTTGATCTGGCGGGCGCTGAAATTGAATTGGTACCGGTTTTCAGTCGGGAGCAACGTCTCCGTATTGCGTTAGAGCCGATTCTGGATCAGTTCGACTATATTTTGATCGACTGTCCCCCTTCGCTGGGCTTACTTACCGTCAATGGCTTGGTGGCGGCCAGCGAAGTCTTAGTTCCGATTCAATGTGAATATTACGCTCTTGAAGGGCTGGGCCAGCTGGTTCGCAATGTTGATTTAGTGCAGCGCCAGTTGAACCCTGGATTGGAACTCTCGACCATTGTGTTGGTCATGTACGACGCCCGTACCAAACTTTCTGAACAGGTGGTGGCAGAAGTCAGAGAGCATTTTGGTGACAAGGTATGTCGTCAAATCATTCCTCGAACGGTTCGGCTGTCGGAAGCGCCATCGTTCGGACAACCTATAATCACTTTTGATCCGACATCTCGAGGGGCCATTGCCTATCGGGAACTGGCTAAGGAGGTAAGCGGTGGCCCGGCGTAGTGGATTAGGTAGAGGGCTTCATGCCCTGATTCCGAATGATTCCGTCGAAGAAAAGGGCGAATTGCGGCATATTCCGCTTGACCAGATTGAGCCCAATCAATACCAGCCACGCTCAGTCTTCAATGAAGAAGATTTGGCGGGTCTGACTGAATCTGTGCGTGAGATGGGCGTTCTGCAGCCAATCCGAGTGCGTCCGTCAGGCGAGAACAAGTATGAGTTGATCGCTGGTGAGCGGCGTTGGCGGGCGGCCAGGCGTGCCGGTTTGGCAGCAATTCCAGCCATTGTTAAAGACACCGATAACTTAGCGTCGCTTGAACAGGCGCTAGTCGAAAACCTACAGCGTGCTGATCTGAATCCGATCGAAGAGGCAGCTGCTTATCAGCAGTTGGTCGATGATTTTGATCTCACTCAGGATCAGGTGGCTTCGCGGGTTGGTAAAAGTCGATCAGCGGTAGCGAATGCTCTGCGGCTCTTCCAGCTCTCCCCCACTATTCAGAAACTGATAGTCGAAGGTCGTTTATCGGCTGGTCATGCTCGCGCCTTGCTTGGAATTCCTGATCGAGCGGTACAAGAACGTTTGGCCGCCCGATCAACAGACGGCCAAATGAGTGTGCGTGAGGTTGAAGATGCAGTCCGCCAATACCTGGAAGATGCTGACAAACCGAAGGTGGAAGCTACTGGTGCCACCCGGCGATTACGCCCACCAGGACTAGTGGAGCTAGAAGAGCTCTTGTCAGAACATCTTTCCACCCGGGTCCAAGTTTCAATGGGCGCAAAACGGGGCAAAGTGGTGGTTGAGTTCGCCACCTTGGAAGACTTAGAACGAATTTATCGTGCCATGACCGAGGCCAGCCGAGGTCATTCGACCAATGACGATTGAAGTATTACCTAATCGGGTGATTTAGTAATATTCGAACCCTAGCTGGCGGGAGTTTAAAGGTGGGGATTTAGCTCGTTCAAGAGTTGGGTCTTCGGTTTCGCACCAACAATGCGGTGTGCTGGTTGACCATCTTTGAAGAGGATCATGGTTGGAATGCTCATTACCTCATAGCGGCGAGCAATGCCGGGATGATCGTCGACGTTTAGCTTGGCAACACGAATCTTTTCAGGTTGTTCTTCGGCGATCTCTTCCAAAATTGGGGCCACCACTTTGCAAGGACCACACCATTCAGCCCAAAAGTCTACAAGTACGGGTTCGTCGGCGGCGCCAATCTCTTCATCGAAGGTAGATTCGGTTAGATTACTGATGTAGGCAGCCATTTTGGGTGCTCCTTGGGGTGGGGTAGTGACAGAAAAGGGTATGCCTATGTATTCAACGTATTGGTGGGGTCATACATTCCGCGTTCGAGCCGTCGAGGCCTAGCGGCAGACCCCAGTGCCGTGCGCGCTAGCCGTGGTTGGCCAGTAGCCACCGTTCGGCGTCGAGGGCTGCCATGCAACCTGAACCTGCGGCTGTGATGGCCTGGCGATAGGTTGAGTCTTGTACGTCACCGCAGGCGAAGACACCTTCGACATTGGTGTGAGTGCTATCCGGTTGGGTGACGAGATAGCCGTCTTCAAGCATTTCCACTTGGTCGCGGAAGATGTCGGTGTTTGGTTTGTGACCGATGGCTACAAAGAGGCCGGTGAAGGGGTGCTTGGTTCGTTCTTTGGTGATGACGTTTTCTACTTCGAGGCCACTGAGTCGATCGTCACCTTCAACAGCGGTTACCACGGTGTTCCACATGAATTGGATCTTGGGGTTTGCGAAGGCCTTGTCTTGCATGAACCTGGAGGCCCGTAACTCATCGCGGCGGTGAATGATTGTGACGGTTTCAGCAAACTTAGCTAAGAACATCGCTTCTTCAATTGCGGTGTCACCACCACCAACGACGGCCACATGGTGGCCACGGAAGAAAAAGCCGTCACAGGTAGCGCAGGTTGAAACACCATGACCAGTCAATTCTTGTTCGTTTGGCAAGCCCAGCATTAAAGCTCGTGCACCGGTTGAAATAATTACACTGTGTGCGGTGTAGCTGGGTTCGTCGGCGTTGGGATCGCCAACCCATAGCTTGAAGGGACGTTCTGAAAAGTCGACCCGAGTAACCTTATCGGTAAGAAATTCAGTACCAAATCGTTGGGCTTGGCTCTTGAAGTTCATCATCAGCTCGGGGCCCATAATTCCGTCTGGGAAGCCCGGAAAGTTTTCAACGTCGGTGGTGGTCATCAATTGACCGCCGGGCTGGTCGCTGGTGGAAGAGGGTTCCCCCTCAATAACTAGGGGATTGAGGCTAGCACGGGCGGCATAGATGGCTGCTGTAAGCCCTGAAGGTCCTGAACCGACGATGATCACGTCGTGAATAGTGCTGTCTGACATGAAACTCCTGTTGAGATTACTAACAAGGGCGAACGTATGTTTGGTCAACTAATAGAAGTTGGGCACCATCTATCTCTAACACATACATACCCGGGTATATTCCGTATTTAATCCGTGCTGGAAGTCGAGTTTAGTGGCGGACAGGGCTGTTTTGCGGCTTACGTTTCCCCCACATTATTGACCCGGCGACCACAAAAACTAGACCGAAGAGCAAGTATGTGCTCCACACGTCTCCCGGAAGATAAACGTCTACCACTCTAAAAACAAGAATTAGCACCAATGGGACCACTAGCAACAAGAGCAGCCCAATTGTCACGCCATAAACCACGGCTTTGGCAGCTTTGATAATGCGATCGGTAGTAGCAATCCGAACTTTGTCGACGGTTTCAACTACCAAATCAGCGGCCTGTTCGCTCCAGCCGCTTGGACCGTTTCGAGTGCCGTCTTTGGTGCCTGGCCCAAAGGATGTTCCTGAAAAGCCATTTTGGCCGTAGGAACTTTGGCCATACGACCTTGGCCCAGCGCTATTTCGGTCACCGGTGCCAGCTGTTCCCAGCGGTTCTCCAAGTGGAGTTCCAGCTGGGGGAGGCGTTTGGTGAAGTGATTCAGGTTGGTCGGGTTCCGGGGCCACACCGTCGTTCATAAACTCAGCCTACCCGTCTCACGCATAGCTAGTAGCAAGACTTAAGGCACTATCTCGTGTGACTCGCAGTCTGCCCACTGTTGAAAATATACCCGTCGGGTATATAAGGCGGTCTCAGTGACCAATACGTAATAGTCAACGCCTTGGGCACGGCCCGCGAAACGTTCCACGATTGTTTCGCCTGTTTCTAGTGATATCGGCGGACACAACGCGGGGGTCGAAGCGGCCATTTCTTCCTCAAGCCGTCGATCAGCTGGCGTGGTACTTGGGTTGGCTGAACCATATTCAGCCGTGCCGGAATCATCGTCGGTAGCCAGGGCACCGGAAGCATCGAGAGCATTATCCAAGCTGCCTACGCGTAAAGCCTCATTTGCTAGGCCCTCAACGGTGTCGAAATCTCCCAGCCATGTTGATTGTGCGGCCGCAGACGCAGAGGGTGCGTGGGTGTCACTTTCATCACTGGCGCGCTCGTCAGTGCTCCCGTCAGCGCTGGCATGGCCTCGAACGCTACTGGCGGCGCTGTCGCTATCGTGCGCTTCTCGAGTGGCATCTGCGGCCACGCCGGCTTCTTCAGTGGTCTGCTTGGCTGAGTCTGAATTGTTTAGTGAACCGATGATAGGCACCGCGAGAGCAATTAATATCACCGCTGCCACCGCGCCTAATGCAGGCCAGGGGCGCTGCCACCGTGACCTTGTATTGCGTGGTGGCGCTTGGGCATCCTCACCAGGAACGACTTCAACCATCACTTCGTCAAGCATGCGACGAGCACTTAATTCATTGAGAGGCGCAACCGGGGCACCAACGGCGCTGGCAACACGTGAAAAAGTGCTGAGCCGTTCAAAGAGTTTGGACTGCGCACGAACCTGGGTTTCCTCTTCAGGCGAAGCCTCACCGTCGAGGACACTGGAAACAAGCTCGTCTTGTGGGTCTTCGCTTTCCGATCCTTGCGGAGTCGGGGGTTCGTTCGGAGTCTGGGGAGTGTCAGAAGTCATGACAATTAGTTAGACGTTGGATGGTTCTCATTAGTTCCCTCCGCTCCGCTGTGGCGTAACGGACCTAATATCTGGGCTAACTCTCGTCGCCCGCGCGCGATTCGAGAACGAACGGTGCCAATTGGAATTTCTAAAATCTTTCCAATTTCGGCATAGTCGAAACCCAGTTGATCGCGTAAAACGACTGCCATTGCGAAGTCGTGGGAAATAAGCTGGAGGGCCTGATCGATACTGAGGCGATCTTCCACCGCAGTGTAGAAGCTAGGCGTGTGTGCGTCTTGGCGAGCGATGGTATTAGCGTAATCGTCTTCTAAATTGGCCGAGGGTGCCGGGTTTCGTTGGTTACGACGCAGTTGATCGACGGCGGCGTTGCTAGCGACTCGGTAGACCCAAGTGCTGAAGCGGCTTTGGCGGTTGAATCCCGGCAGGCCCCGTACCACGGCGAGCAACGCTTCTTGGGTGGCGTCATACGCATCAGCGTCGTTGCCGACGATCCGCCGTATCAGAGCGTAAATCCCGTCTTGGTGTTTGGCCAAGAGTTTGCGAAGTGCCTCACGGTCACCGTTTTGCGCCGCTATTACTAACGCCGTGTCGTCCATGTGGTGTGGCTGCTACTTAGCCTGGTACTTGCCCATAGAGCGCAACATTAGCAAGCCGCACCCGAAACTCACCTGGTGGACCTGGTCCAAGGTCGGTGATCCAAATCAGCACCGAGTCCCCGGTGTTGCCCATAAGGTCAAAGTTAGTTTCGCCGGGGGCAATGCCCTCGGCGGTTGTGATGGGGTAGCCCCATTCCTCAAAAGTTGCTGGAACACCACGGTGGACATATATAGAAGCCGCCCAGTCGCTGCTCTCAGAGGTAATCGAGAGGCGGTCAAGAGTTGTTGGTTGGCCCACGCTGATTCGAAAACCAACTCCTGGCTTAACCCCCATGTTTCGGTCGCTATAAAACTCGGTTGGCCACGAGGTGTTGGGGTCGCCGTCGATGGCGGCACTGGCTTGTTCATCGTTTTCACCTGGCGCACCACTTCCAAAGGGATCAAAGGGAATAGCTTCCACAATTGGTAAAGGTGCCGATTTAGGTTTGGAGCTTAGCGGTGATTCGAATCGCACCACTTCACGAGCCCGCTCAAATAGGTTCTGACCAGCGTCGGTGCGGCCGAAAAGCGCACCGGCCAGAATCAACGAGCCACCAATAATCACTATGAGCAGGCTGGGTACGATCCAGCGACGCTCGCTTCTCACGAACGAATCGTCAACCGGGTTGGCAAAAATGTGTGCCACCGTGGTCGGGTCGGGCCCCAAATCGCTCGCGGCGTCGTGCGATAAACCTAGTAACGAGGCCCGAAAGGCGGCTGCGGTGGGGGGGCGATCCTCAGGCGACACGGCCAAGGCCCGGCGCACCAAACCATCCAGATCACGAGAAATGCTTGGCCGAATTTGTCGAGGGCTAATAGGTTCACGTTGCAGGCGGGCCAAGGCAATTGCAGCGTCGCTATCTCCGTTAAAGGGCACGGTGCCACAGAGGGCTTCATACAGAACGACCGCTAAGGAGTAAATATCGCTTCGTGGATCGACGGCGGCACCCGAAACTTGTTCTGGTGAGAGATATTTAGCCGTCCCCAACAATGTGCCAGCGTGAGTCATGTCGTCATCGACCGCTACTTTGGCAATACCAAAGTCGGTTACTTTCACCCGCCGGTCATCACACAGCAAA
The DNA here is from genome assembly GCA_041676705.1 of Acidimicrobiia bacterium. Lineage (NCBI taxonomy): Bacteria > Bacillati > Actinomycetota > Acidimicrobiia > Acidimicrobiia bacterium. The sequence continues at coordinate 462,969 of JBAYRL010000002.1, read as the reverse complement.
ATATTGGCTGGCTTAATGTCGCGGTGCACAATGCCCGCTTCGTGGGCGCAACGCAGTGCATCAGCTACCGCCGCCGCGATTTCGATGGCATCTTCAGGCGGTAATGGACCTTGCAAGTCCATATATTCGCGTAACGTTATGCCACTGATTAGCTCCATAACAATGGCGTTTGTTTCACCATCAGCAATGGTGTCATAAATCGCCACGATGGCGGGGTGCGTTAGACGAGCGGCGGCCCTAGCTTCCCTAGCGAATCGTTCAATCAAAGCAGCGTCGGTTGCGAAATGAGAATGCAAGATTTTAACTGCCACATCACGGGTTAAAACCAGATCGTGAGCGCGCCAAACCTCTGCCATACCGCCCGAAGCAATAAGGTTTTGGAGCTGGTAGCGGCCCGCCAACAATCTCGGCGCCTCACCTGTCGACGGCTCTGGTGAGCGTTGGCGGAACTCGGTCACATTAGTAACGTTAGCGCCGGTTGGAGTCTAACTATCGGCCAGGAAGCAGGCCCCAATTACTCGAGGCCCCCCATGAGTGCCAATAACGGCACCGATTTTACCGATGCGAATGTTTTCGCGTTCAAAGCGTGGCGCCAAAATTCCAAGCAGCGTCTCAATCTCTTCATCGGGAGCGTTGCCATGCATAATGGCCAGCTGTTCCACCTCGCCTGATGCCAACACCTGGTCGGCTAGCCATTGAATGGCCTTCTTGCGGGTGCGAGGTTTGCCAGCTTCTTTAACAGCGCCAGAGGAAATATCGATAGCAGGCTTAATCGACAGCATGCTGCCTAAGAGTGCCGCCGCACCACCAATTCGCCCACCCTTTTTAAGGTTTTCGAGCGTATCCAAAACACCTACGACATGGGTTCGTTTCACCATGTTGTTTACCAGCTCGGTGATTTCTTCCACCGTGGCACCGCGCTGCGCGGCTTTGGCGGCTTCTAATACTTGGGTCCCCAAGCCAGCGGTAATGGAGTTCGAATCGATGACCGCAACTGGAACACCACCCTCAAGGGCGTTGGCTGCCGTGCGCGCTGATTGGAAAGTAGCTGAGAGCTGTGAGGAAAGGTTTATGCACACCACACCTGAGGCGCCCTCTTCGGCCAGCTTGCGAAAAACCATCTCAAAAGCACCAGGTGCGGGGGCCGCAGTTTCAGGTAGCTCAGCGTTGGCGGCCATTTCTGTATAAAAATCATCGACCGAAAGTTCTTCACGATCAACATATTCTTTTTGGCCAAAACGGATGGTGAGTGGAACCACCTCAATTCCTAAGGCCGTGGTTTCTTCATGGCTCAAGTCGCATGAGCTGTCGGTAACGATTCTGACGGTCACGATGCTCTCCCTATTTCTTGTCGCCAAAGCCTAGTGTTCACCCCGGCCGAGCCAGGGGTTTATAAATCTTAGGATTCAGCGGCCTTACGTGCTTTAACGGTGGTTTTTCGCCACCAAAATCCGATTGTTACTAACGCGGCAACCGCAATGCCAACACCCACACCCGAAACCGCGGTGGATCGCACTGTGTAACGAAATGAACCGAGGGTAATTTCACCGTCAGGTGTGGCCAAGCGAACTTGCATGGGAAAGGCACCCGATGCACGTGCCCGCACAGGTATTTCTAGAGCGGTGATCTCATCGGTCAGAGTTAGTTCCATGACGTTTCCGTCTTGGAACACCAACTTGTCACTTTCCAAACTCAACTGAACCTTGGCTGGTTGTCCGCTGTAGTTGAACACGCTCAAGGGAATTACGCCTTCACGTGAGGCCAAAGTAACCGCACCAGCGTCGGGTACCGCCAATAGCTCAAGGTTGGCCCGTGCTGCTTCCACCAAAGCCGCCAGGTAGCTTTGGCGCTCGGTGGGGGTGAAGCTCTTAGCCATGCTCGTTGCTATTTGTTGTTCTTCATGCAGCCGACTTAGAGCGCTTTGACCGAACACCAAATGGTGGCTGGCCAGATAGCTTTGGGCTTGGTTGAGACTGGTTGAAAAACCGTTTAAGTTGCTCGAGCTGCTGGCATCTTTCAGCGCTAATACTAAACGTTCGCTGGGGTTTTCTACCTTGGCATCGATACCGTCAGCGGCCGCCGGATCGGCATTTTCAAGCGCACCTCGCATGTCAGTGGGTGACAAGATGGGGGTTTGTTGGAACTGTGGTAGTAGTTCAGCCAAAAGTGCTAGCCCCGCAGTACCCGACGGTAACACCACCGCTACAACTCGGTTGTAGGCGGGTCGTTCGAACCAAATCGCTGCCATATCGGCGGTGAAATGCTGGGCAGCCAGCGCCGGGTTGAGACCCGGTTGTAAATAACTTTGCAACACTTCATCGGTGGCCAATGCCTGCAAGCGTCCGCCCGAGGGCGTTGCGAGGTCGAAAGGCTGCACCAAAATCTCGGGTCGTTCTCCCTCTAGTGAATCTGAAGACACAATTAATCGGGAAACACCTCGCTTAGCCAGTTCGTCTAGCCCGGCCGGTCTCAAATCAGAATCAGCTACCCACGTACCGCTTTCATTGTTCACCCCCATCAGAGTCACCAAGGTGGACGCACCTAGCGCCAGCTGACTGCCAAGGCCGTCACGAAGGCCGGCTTGGATCAGCGCGTCCACATCCACCTCCACAAAAGTGGCGGCGGTGACCGTATTGGTGCTTAAGAGGTTCGCTAGTTCATCGAAAAGCTCGGTGCGATCGGGGTCGTTGGAGCTTCGTAGACCAACCAAAGTTTCGGGTGTCACTTGGAAAGTGACGGAAAGATCGGAGTTCGCACGATAAAGTTCCGTCACCAAACGCAATTCGGCCTCGGTAGCACTGGAAAGGTGACCTTCTCCGTTTTGATCAAGCACCGGTTCGAACCTAAGCGGCTGTACTAGCACCACGCTGAGCGGGTTCACCTCATTGTTTGGCAAGCGCACAAAGTGGACCACGAATGATTCGGTTACTTGTCCGGTCTCGTCTCGAAGCTGAATTTCAAGTGGGTAAACACCGTCTTTGGTGAGCAGAATGGCTTGGGTATCTCCAACACCACTACGAACCTTAAAACGGATGCTGACGTTGCCTTGAGCATCAGTTTCAAGCTCGGTCACCTTAGAATTCTCAACCTGGCGAACGACCCGACCGAGATTGTTCCCTTCAATCGTTGACGCCACCCGAGCACGCATGGGTAGTCGACCATGAAGGTTCACCACCAAGCGACTTTCTGGCGAAATGTCATCAAGACGTAGTTGTAACGTGACCTCATCGTTGGGTTTCACCCAGGTGGTTAAACCAACGAAATTCATTCCGCCGGTTTGAGGTTGGTTCTGAAGCTGCGCGGTATGAGGCGAGGTGTTTGAGGTGGCAAGGCTGGAAGAGGCTGCGCTTGGCGAGGCGACAACGATGATGGCCGCAGTGACCACCAATGGTCCTATCATCACTGCGGCCATCGTGAAGGCCAGTATCCGCAGGTTCAACCAAATTGCACTGCTTTGCCATCGGGCCGGCTGAAGCCAGGAAAGCGTTGGCCGCACCTCACTCATATGTGGTGCTCAAAGGAATATCGCAACACGGCTAACCCCGAGGGCTGGTTAATAAATCCGTGGCTCTGGTAGAGGCGGAGAGCGCCCTCGTTTGATTCTTGGGTGTTAACCATGGCTATTTGGCATCGGTGACGTTTCAGCCAATACAGACTGTCGATTACCAAGCTAGAGCCGATGCCCGAGCCTTGGTAGTCGGGGTGAACCGCCAGGCGTTGTAGATAACCACGAAAACCCGAAAGCCCAGTTATGGCATAGCCACAAACGTGCTTACCAGGTGCGATCCGAACCCGAGTTCTAGGTGTAGCGCCAATGGCATCGACCAAACCTCGTTCATCCAGACGCCAAAATGGCTCAAAGGCTGCGGTGTCGACCTCGAGAATTGCGTTGTAATCACGGGTGAAGCCGCGTTTCGTTTGACCGCGGCGTGGCTTGGGGACATCGATGAGGGTATGGGTGAGGAGATGAAGTGATTCATAAACCTCGAAACCGGCTTGTAAAAAGCTTCGACGTTCGGTCTCGCTTAAAGCGTTGGTCATGACGCATCGATAACCGGCCAACTCTAAGAGCCGCATTGCATTTTGAATCGAAGCGACTCGTAAGGGGGTGCTATTGGTGGTGCCGATAATCTCAGCCACGGAGGAATCGGAGCGCCACGGAGCGACTCGCAAGCGATCAGAGCCGTACTGCAAAATTTCGTATTGGCGTATCGGTAACCGGTTCAACATCTAAATCTTGGCTGAAAATGGGTCGGCGGTGAGGATAGACGACGAGAAATTTGCAAGCTACCGGGTGTCATTTAGCGGTAGCGTGGAAGAGCGTGTCACTCATTTTCTTTTCACACCCTCAGTTTGCACTACACGAAACCGGTAGTTGGCACCCTGAAAATCCAGCCCGACTTCGTGCTGTGCATGACGCCATTGAGCTTTCGGGTGTAAAAGACGGCATCGTGGAAATTGAGCCACGGGCCGCCACCAAGAAAGAGCTTGATGTGATACACCCTGCCGGTTTCATTGACGCCTTAGAACGTTTCTGTCTCGGCGGTGGTGGAAGTATAGACAGCGACACCATCGTGGTTCCCGCTTCGTGGGAGGCAGCTTTGCTAGCTGCTGGGGCCGGATTGGAAGCTATCGAACGCCTACGTGCTGGCGAAGCGGACGCCGCATTCTGCGCTGTTCGGCCTCCGGGCCATCACGCTATGCCCGATCGTGCCATGGGATTCTGTCTACTTTCGAACGCCGCCATCACAGCGGCCACCTTGGCGAATCAGGGGGAACGGGTTCTCTTAGTTGATTACGATGCCCACCACGGCAACGGCACTCAGGCTGCCTTCGATGCGGATCCCAGGGTTCTCTACGTGTCGTTCCATGAATACCCGCTTTATCCCGGCACCGGGGCGTTGTTTGACATTGGTACCGGCGAAGGTCGCGGGTCGAGCATCAATTTCCCGTTACCTGCCGGAACGACGGGCGATGTTATGCGTACTGGAATCGATATGGTACTTGCCGCCAAAGTGGCTGAATTTAACCCCACCTGGTTGGTGCTCTCGGCCGGATTCGATGCGCACCGAGCTGATCCGCTGACCTCGATGGGCCTATCAGCGGGTGACTTTTCCGATCTGACCCGAGATGTGTTGCGTTTCGTACCCAAAGGCCGGGTGATTGCTTTCTTGGAAGGCGGCTACGACCTAGAAGCTTTGCGAGATTCCACTGCGGCGGCCTTGGCGGGACTGCTTGATGAGCGCTCGTATCAAGAAAAGCCCACCTCGGGTGGACCGGGTCGTAACGTGGTGGACGATGTAGCCATGATCCATTTGGCTTAAGCGGACACCCCGTTTGACCGCTACCTTAGAACGCCGTGGTACCCAAGCGTCTTGAACCCATCCTCAATGAAGTAAAGCCCTTAGCCGAGGCCTTCGCCACGGCTGGATTCAAGCTGTACTTGGTGGGTGGAATAGTGCGCGACCTGCTGTTGGGGCGTGAACTTTCCCAACCCGATCTAGATTTCACCACTGATGCCACACCGCCAGACATTAAGGCTGTTTTGTCACCGCTGGCCGACGCCATTTGGGATCAAGGCATCAAGTTTGGCACGATAGCGGCTCGTTTCGGTGAGCGTAGCTACGAAATCACCACTCATCGCGGCGAAAGTTATTCCGCCGATTCACGCAAGCCGACCGTCGAGTTTTCTACAGACATCGAAGCAGATCTGGCCAGGCGCGACTTTACGGTCAACGCCATGGCTCTAGCGGTGCCAGAACCACGCTTGATTGACCCTTTTGGCGGTGCGGAAGACCTGGTTCGAAAACGGCTACGAACTCCTTTTAGCCCCGCTATGTCCTTTGGTGACGATCCCTTGCGAATGATGCGAGCCGCTCGTTTTATAGCTGGCTATGGATTAGTTCCCGAAGAGGGTTTGGTAGAAGCCGTCGTTGCGATGAAAGATCGCTTAGGCATTGTTTCGGCCGAGCGTGTCCGTGATGAACTGAACAAATTGTTGGTGGTTGATGACCCATCGGCTGGGCTCTGGTTCCTTGTGGACACCGGACTGTCGGATCAGTTCCTGCCTGAAATGCGGGCTTTGCGCCTCGAACAAGATCCAATTCATCGTCACAAAGACGTATTAACTCATACCATTGCGGTGGTGGCCAAAACTCGGCCCGAACGAATTGTGCGTTTAGCGGCTTTAATGCATGACGTCGGCAAGCCGCGAACACGGACAATTACCGATAGTGGCGTGGCATTCCATCACCATGAGGTGGTTGGAGCTCGGATGACCCGCAAACGGTTGACCGAGCTTCGTTACGCCAAAGACGAGGTGGACGCCGTAACGGCTTTGGTGGCTATGCACCTGCGTTTCCACACCTATCAAATGGGCTGGACTGATGCTGCGGTACGACGCTTTGTACGTGATGCCGGACCGCTGTTGCCCGAGCTGATTGAGCTCACCCGTTGTGATTCCACCACTCGCAACAAACGTAAGGCTGACGCCTTGGCGGCTCGGATGGACGAGCTGGAACAGCGCATTGGTGAGCTACAGGCCAAAGAAGAGCTGGCCAGCATTCGCCCTGGCCTAGACGGTCGAGCGGTAATGGATCTCTTGGGGTTGAAACCCGGTCCGATGGTGGGTGAGGCCATGAATTTCTTGTTGGAAATTCGCTTAGAAGAAGGCCCTAAGGACGAGGAAACCTTAAAAAATCAGCTGCTCGAATGGTGGGCGGAACACCGATCAGAAACCTAGCTTGCGTGCCCGGAGGACCAGGGTGGAGGGCACGGTGGCCATTGCGTCCACCCACAACGGTGAGCGCTCTTTGGAATCTTTAGGTTCGGGTTCCATCAAAATATCGACCCGAAAATTCGAGCGGGTTAGCCAGGTGAAGAGACGGCTAAAGGTATGGCCATAGTCGATGCCCTCGGAATCGTCGTCATCGCCCAGTGCCCACGGTCGCGGTGTTTCCTCCCAATAAGAGCGAGTTAATTTAACCGGTCGCTTGGTGGTGACATCGACCATGGCGAAAGCAGGGTGTGGAAGCGAGAAAACAAAGGGCAGATCGGGCCGTAAAACCCGATGTACCTGGCGAAAGACTCGGGCCAGATCGGACACCCCTGCCAAGGTGTATACGCTAAGCGCGATATCAATCGACTCGGCGCGCACACTGGCCAAATCGGCGACATCGCCTTGTAAAATCTCGACCCGGGTGCCCTCACGCTCAAAAAGGTCGCGAGCATTCTTCACACGAATGGGGTCGGGTTCCACCACAATTACCCGGGCACCCTTACGATGCAGGGCTACCGTGTTGTGTCCGTCACCGCAGCCCAGCTGCAAAATCCTTTTGCCCGAAAGGTCACCCAGAAGTCGCAGCTCGCCCTCGTTGGGAATATCTGGCCCATAATGCACCTGGTCCAGGGGAAGTGGCAGGCCCAAAGGAAAGGTGTGCGGTTGAATGGAGGGTGTGGCTTTGGCATCCATAGTTCTAGTTTCGCGTGAAACCAGCCTTGAGATGTGTATTGGCGACGTCGTGTCTCGTTGGAAACCCTAGGTAGGGTCTAATTGTGAGTTTTTTGTCGCATCGCGAGGCGGCGGGTACGCCAGGACCCGGCACGATCGATTACCGCATGGCCAGGCAATGGGTAATCGATCAATACCACCGTGGACGGCTTGCGCAACACGAAGTCTGCGACGCTCACCCAGAATTGCGCCGGGCGGCCAAATCGGTGGCCGAACCCACCAAACAAATTTGCCCTATCTGCAAAGACGAGAACGTGGTTTTGGTCACCTACGTCTTTGGCCCGCGCCTTCCCGCCTTTGGCCGCTGTATAACATCAAAAGCAGAATTGCGTGACTTTGCGGCTAAGGCCGCTAAAGGCAACCAGTACACCTGTTACATCGTTGAGGTTTGTCCTGGTTGTTGGTGGAATCACCTAGCGCAAACGTTTTTGATCGGACGGGTGAACTGAAAAAGAGATCTAAATCAACCAAAGCGACCTCTAGCGAGCCACGTCGTTCGATTTTGTGGCGAGTGAGACGGCTTTTCTTCCTGCTTGGGTTGCTTGGAATTGCTAGTGCTGCCGGTTTGGTTTGGCTTTTGTACCAAGTGCCACTACCCCCGGCTGAACCGCTGGTTGAGACGTCATACATTTGTGCCGCTGGGGTGACTGAATGCGGACCCGAAACGGCTATGGCGGCACTGAGTGGGGCCGAAAATCGAATTTATGTTCCGTTGGACGCCATTTCGCCCAACGTTATTGACGCTATTTTGGCCCAAGAAGACCGTAATTTCTTTAGCCACAGCGGTGTTGACCCGATTTCAATTGGCCGTGCTTTGTGGACCGACCTGCGACATAAAAAAGTAGCCCAGGGTGGTTCCACAATTACGCAGCAATATGTGAAGAACGTCTATTTGAACGACGATCGCACCTTGATGCGAAAACTTCGTGAAGCCGCGTTGGCAGTGAAACTTGAACGTTCATTGTCTAAAGAAGAAATTTTGGAACGTTACCTCAACACGATTTACTTCGGTCGGGGTGCCTACGGTGTGGAAGCAGCTGCTCGAACCTATTTTGGTAAACCAGCAGCCGAGTTAAACCTCTCGGAGGCGGCGTTTTTCGCGGGTCTGATTCGGGCTCCTGAAACTGGTGAGCCGACTCGTTTTCCTGAAGAAGCTGATCGGCGGCGACACAACGCTTTGGTGCGTTTGTTAAGTGACGGAGTGATAACTGACGCCCAGATGGCCGAGGCCGAAGCTCAAACCACAGCTGCCATGGTGCTACCTCGTGAAGCGCGAGAAGGTATGGGCAAAGTTCAGGGCGCCGAGTTCGGTTCCGAGTATTTTGTTGACGCGGTACGCCAATTTCTTATTGAAGAGTTCGGGGCTGCCGCCACATATGGGGGCGGTCTTCGGGTGTACACCACGCTTGATCTCTCGCTCCAACAAGCGGCGTACGAGGTGATTACGAGCACGCTCGATCCGAACAATCCTGATGATCCCGCGGCGGCGTTGGTTTCTCTTGATGAGAACAACAACGTTTTGGCCATGGTAGGGGGAACAGATTTTTCCACCTCACAGGTGAACTTGGCCCTTGGACAAAGAGGTGGCGGTTCTGGGCGTGGCCCAGGTTCGGCTTATAAACCTTTTGCGTTGGCCCGAGCGTTAATGGACGGTGAAGAGCTCTCCAGCGTCTATGAAGCGCCGTCCAAAGCGGTTTTCGAAGGCGCTAATAACGGCAGCGACTGGGAAGTCACTGGGGGCGGTTCGCCAAGCGGCGAGTGGTCGCTGCTAGACGCCATGCGTGTTTCTTCGAACACCGTTTATGCCCGGCTGATATTAGACCTTGGCCCAGCCAGGGTGAATGAGCTGGCCCGCAAGGCCGGAGTCAGTGCCCGTTTGCCCGATGTCCCCTCGGTGGTGTTAGGCGCCGGAGAAGTCTCGGTTCTCGATATGGCTTCGGCCTACACCACCTTTCGTGACCGGGGTGCTCATGGTGATCCCATCATGATTGAACGAGTGACCGACGCCTCGGGACGCGTTCTGTGGGAGCCTTACCGACGTCGTGAACAGGTTATTCCTGCTGAAGTAGCCGATGAGGTGACCTATTCTTTGGCCAGTGTGGTGACCGGCGGTACGGGCCGTTCAGCAGCGGTTGCGGGCCAGGTAGTAGCGGGGAAGACCGGAACCACCACCAACAACCGTGATGCTTGGTTCGTCGGCTACAGCTGCCAGGTAAGTACCGCTATTTGGATGGGCTATCCCGGTGCTGACTCTGAAGGAAGGCCCCGACGAATGAACAATTTTCGGGGCATTTCGGTAACCGGTGGTTCTTTCCCAGCGCAAATGTGGGGGGCGTTTATGCAACGCGCTCTGGAAGGCCGAGAGCGTTGCGAGTTCCCCCAGATTACGCTCACCGCACCTACAACCACCCCAACGGTGTTGCGCTGTCCGGTTGACGGCACTGACACCACCGACCCGTCGACCCCAATCGAGCTGTGTCCGCCAGTAACAGAAGAAACCACTTCTACAACTAGTGATGAGACGGATTCGCCCGGTACAAGTAGCACCACTACTTCAACTGTGGTTGAACCGCCACCAAGTAGCACCACTACTTCGACACCAACCACTACCTCTACTACCTCCACTACCCAGGTGCCACCAGACGAAAATGATGAGCCTTAGCTAGTTGCTCGTGTGGTTCCGCGTTATATCGTGGAAGTACCGCCGACAGCCAACCTTGGCGTTGGACGGAAAAAGGAGGCTCTCATGAGCAAGATCACGGTACCAGCCGTTCGCGCCCATAAAGTGCGCCATGGACATGACCCGTTGGTTATGATTACCGCCTACGATGCCCCCTCGGCCCGAAGTGTTGACGAAGCGGGTGCCGAGCTAATTCTGGTGGGTGATTCTTTAGCGATGGTGGTTCTTGGTTATGACACCACTCTCTCGGTGACAGTGGCCGATATGGCGCACCACACCGCCGCAGTGGCCAGAACGAAACCTAAAGCCATGGTAATTGCCGACCTGCCGTGGATGAGTTACCACGTGGATGCCCGTGAAACGGTAAGGAATGCGGCCGAGCTAATTCGCGCTGGTGCTGTAGCGGTGAAACTTGAGGGCGGTCGAAAAAGAGTGCCCATGGTTGAGGCCATTGTGGACGCCGAAATTGCCGTGGTCGGTCATTTGGGCCTGACGCCACAATCTGTACATCAAATGGGTGGTTTCAAGGTTCAAGGAAAAACGTCACAAGCTGCTCTTGAGCTGGTTGAAGACGCCAAAGCATTGGAAGCTGCCGGTTGTTTTCTAATTGTGTTAGAAGGAATTCCTTCGCCAGTTGCCAAGTTAATTACCGACTCGCTCGATGTGCCGACGGTAGGAATCGGTGCTGGTTCCGATTGTGATGGCCAGGTGCTCGTCTATCACGATGTTTTGGGGATTGAAGACCGTATTAAACCGAAGTTTGTGCGCCGCTACGCATCTTTAGGCGCCGATGCGGTGACCGCTTTGAGTACTTTTGCTGCGGATGTGCGTAGTAAGGCTTTTCCCGGTGAAGCCGAGTCGTATCAGCTGGGCGAGGCAGAAGCTGAAGCTTTGGGCCTTTACGGTTCAAGCGGCGATTAACCTAAGGGCATCGAAATTTCCAAACGCTTTAACCCTTTGGCGCGTCTGTTCATAACGGTGTTAGCCACGGCGACGCTGCTGGCAGCCTTATCGTCGTGCACTACTTCGGTGCCAAATGGTGATGCTCAGCAGCCAAGCCAAGACTTAGCGGCGCCAAATGGTGGCACCGAGGAAACAAACGGCAGAGTGCAAGACCCTCGCTCAGACGAGGAGACTGATACGAACTGTCACACCAGCGACGGCGAATTGGCCGCGTTTGGTTCGCGTTTGGTTGAGTTGCGTCTGGGAGAATCGCGCAGCTTCGAGTTGTGTGTTTTGGTGGCCAACACCGCTACGTTGCGTGCCCAAGGCCTTATGGACATAGCCAACATTGAGCCGTTCGATGGCATGTTGTTTACCTTCGAGCAGACCTCTTCTAGTGCTTTTTGGATGAAGAACACACCCTTAGCCTTGGTGGTGGCTTGGTTTGACACCGATGGAACTTTGGTTGACGTGGCGGCCATGGAGCCTTGTGTCGACCAGCCGCATTGTCCCCAGTATTTTGCTCGGGCACCTTATTATTACGCGCTGGAATTGGCCCAAGACACAGCGGTGGCTTCCGAGCTTCGAAGCGCTGTGGAGGACGAACAAGTGGTGCCGTGGCAACTCATAATGTCACAGGGCTAGTGCATCATGGTGAAATGGAGGTATTCACCCGAAGGTGCGCTAGCATTGCACGGTCAATTAATGACCCTGTTCCACAAGGTGTGGAACCCCAACTTTGGTTGGGTCCAGAGGGAGGTGATGCGCTACTTATGCGCGCCTACGAAATTATGATCATTCTGGATGCTGAGCTCGAAGAGTCGGCTGTCCAGGGCGTTATTAACCAAATCTCTGACATGGTTAGCGCCAAAGGCGGCAAGCTCGCCACCACTGACAAGTGGGGCCGTCGCCGTTTCGCTTACGAGATCGATAAAAAGTGGGAAGGCTTCTACGTCGTCCTCGAAATCGTAACGGAAGGTGCCGATCTTGCTGATGTAGACCGCTTCCTCCAAATTGCGGATTATTCGATCCGTCATAAGATTCTGCGTCTTCCCGACAACGAGGCCGCACGCCGCGGTCTTATCGGTGGGGAGGCCGCGCCAGCAGTTGCTGGATAAGGGAGGAGATCCCAATGGCATTTGATAACACCGTAACCGTTGTAGGAAACGTTACCCGCGACCCTGAATTGCGTTTTACGCCCGGTGGGATGGCAGTCGCCACCTTCGGCCTAGCGTGGAATCGTCGCAAACAAGACGGCGAAGACGAAGTGTCGTTCTTCGATATCACGTGTTTCCGGCAGTTAGCCGAAAACGTGGCCGAGTCCATTAACCGTGGCTCTCGGGTCATAGTCTATGGATCGCTTTCACAGCGTTCTTGGGAAACGGAAGACAAACAACGTCGATCCAAGGTTGAAATCATTGCGGATGACGTGGCCCCTTCTCTACGTTGGGCCACCGCAAACATCGCAAAGAACGAAAGAAGTGACGGCGGCGGAATGCGCTCGGGTGGCGGCTCTGGTAGCGGCTACTCCGTACCGAATGAACCGCCCGCCTACGACATGGATGAGGAGCCCTTCTAGTGGCTAAAGCACCACCAAGGCGAGATAAGAACAAAGACAACGCTCGCCGCAGCAAGAAAAAAATCAGTCTGCTTACCCAAGAGCGGGTTGAATACGTTGACTATAAAGACGTCAACCTGCTTCGTCGCTTTATGTCTGACCGAGCCAAAATCAAGGCTCGCCGCGTAACCGGCAACGATGCTCAGCAGCAGCGCGAAATTGCCATCGCAATTAAGAACGCCCGCGAAATGGCCCTGTTGCCATACATCAGCCGGGTTACTACCCAGCGGGGTCAGCGTCCCGATCGCGGCGAACGTTCGGCTCGTGCCGATGGCCCACCACCACGTCCAAGCGCACCACCTCCTGGTGCCGTGGCCGACGAAGGTGAAGACGTAACCACCGATACCACCGAAGTAGCGGAGGGCGAAGAATGAAGCTAGTTCTGCGTTCTGATGTAGAGCTCTTGGGCAAGCGTGGTGACGTGGTCGAAGTCTCTAACGGCTACGCACGTAACTACTTGCTTCCTAAAGGTTTAGCCTTTGCAGCTTCACCTAAAGCTGAGGCACAGGCTGCTGCTATGCGCCGTTCGCGGGAACAGAAAGACGCGACTTTGCGTTCCAGCGCACAAGAAATTGCCAGCCGTTTGGTACCAACCGTCATTGCCATCACGGCTAAAGCTGGACCTGAGGGCAAGCTTTTCGGTTCTGTTGGTAGCGCTGAAATTGCTGAAGCGGTTCTAACTCAAACTTCCATTGAAATTGATCGCCGCCAAATTTTGGTCGACGAACCAATCCGCACGGTCGGCACGCACAGCGTTCCCGCCAAATTGCACGCTGAAGTCGAGTTTCCCATCACAATTGAAGTCACCGCAGCGCAATAGCAGGACCTAAAGTTTGGGGGTTAAGTTCAGGTTTAGCCCCCAAAACTTATCCACAGATACCTCGAGTTCTCCACAGCTCCGGGAAAAGGGTTTTCAAGGAAATCGCCGATTAATGGCGTAAATCGCGAGAATCCACACGTTTAGACAAGTTATTCACAGCCTTATCCCACTTATACACAAGTTTTCTTTGTAATCACCGAAGTTTTGGGTATAGCTGTCCACAGGCGAAATATCTCACAATGGGCATCAATGGCTGAACAATATGGCGAGTTTTCCCCAGCACGCAAAGGTGTTCGCACCCCACCGCACAACCTCGATGTAGAAGAGTCGCTTTTAGGCGCCATGTTGCTGTCGCGAGAAGCTATTGCTGACGCGGTTGAGGTAGTCCGAGCGGAAGACTTTTATAAGCCTTCGCACCAACATATTTTTGAAGCGATCACGTCGTTGTTTGGCGCCGGTGAACCTGTTGACCCGGTTACCGTGGCCGCCGAATTGCAGCGAGCCGACTTATTGGAAGCCGTGGGCGGCGCTGCCAAGCTGGTTTCAATTCAAGCAGGCACGCCAGCCATTTCTAACGCTTTGCGCTACGCCGCCATCATTGAAGAACACGCCTTGTTGCGGCGTCTTATTAGCGTGGCAGGCGACATCGCCGAGTTGGGATACGACATTCCCGACGACGTGACCAAGGTGATTGATACCGCCGAACAACTGGTATTCGACGTCGCTCAACGTCGAGTTACCGACACCATGGCCCCCATTCACGATCTGCTGGCCGCCAACCTCGACCGGTTGGAGCAACTGTATGAACGTGGCGACGCTATAACAGGGGTGGCCACCGGATACCACGATTTAGACGAGTTGCTTTCAGGCTTGCAACCGAACGCCTTATACGTGGTTGGCGCGCGTCCGGCCATGGGGAAAGCCCTAGCTCTTGATACCCCCATTCCCACCCCGAGCGGGTGGACGACCATGGGCCAGCTAGAAATTGGCGACGAGGTAATCGATGAAGCTGGTGTTGCCACTCGGGTCACCTATTGTTCGCCCATATACCAAAATCGTACTTGTTACGAGCTGACCTTTGACGATGGCGAAACCCTGGTCGCCGACGCCGAGCACCAATGGTGGGTCATCGACAAGGCGCACGAAGTTGCACCTACGACAAGAGTGCTGAATACGGCAGAGCTGTTAGACGGTGGTGTTCGCCATGGCGATGCATGGCGTTGGAGCGTTCCGCTGGCACGGCCACTCGATTTTGCCGGTGGTGAATTGGTAACCGACCCTTATGTCTTGGGTTGTTGGCTAGCGGGCCAAGCCACCATGGGTGGCAACGATGGTCAAACCGAACTTGCGCCTGGGTCACCGAAGTCTCTAACCGAGATGCAAATCGATGATGCCGCCCATTTCAAGGCCCAGTTCGAGTTAGCCGGTTATCGCAGCGGCGAGCGGAACTTAGCCACCGAACTACAGCGGTTAGGTCTTTTGGGAGGCATTCCACCGTTCATTCCTGCCAGCTACTTGCGAGGTAGTGCTAAAGCTCGTTGGGCGTTACTAGAAGGCTTTATGGACACCGCTGGTGTGGTGTCATCGCGGGGTTGCGAGGTCACGGTCGGACCAACGCGCCTAGCTAATCAGTTGCATGAGCTTATTGTTTCGCTCGGCCTTTGGGTCTCGCTGTCGGAAACTGAATGGGAGACTACCAAGGGTTGGGTGTTGCTTTGGCAGTCGCCAGAGTTGGTATTTCGTCTGCCGCGCAAGGTGGAAGCCGCGCAGCAACAACAACTCGGCTCCCAAGCACCCGCCAGAGAGCGAGCCATTGTCGCGATCACCGAGACTGAATCGGTACCGGTACGGTGCATCACCGTTAATTCGCCCAAACACCTGTATCTGGCCGGTCGAAACATGACGCCTACGCATAACACCGCTTTTGCGTTGGGTATGGCCACCCATGCCGCGCTTGAAAGTCGCCGTCCGGTGTTGTTCTTCTCTCTCGAGATGAGCCAACTTGAGCTAACCCAGCGCATTGTGTGTTCAGAAGCCCGAGTCGATTCGTCGCGGCTGCGCAACGGCAAATTAGTAGAGTCAGACTGGACTAAGATTGCTCACGCCACGGGCCGATTAGCCGACGCTCAGCTGTGGATTGACGACAATCCGAACCTCACGGTTATGGAGATTCGCTCGAAGGCTAGACGGCTGAAAAGCCGGGTGGGCGATTTAGGACTGGTAGTGGTCGACTATCTGCAGCTGATGAGTGGCAGCGGCAATGCCGAGAACCGCCAGGTGGCGGTGTCTGAAATCAGTCGTAGCCTAAAAATCTTGGCCCGCGAGCTGGAAACTCCAGTGGTAGCGCTTTCACAGCTTTCCCGCAGTTTGGAAATGCGCCAAGACAAACGACCGGTGTTGGCCGACCTCCGGGAATCAGGTTCAATCGAACAAGACTCTGATGTGGTGATGTTTCTGTATCGCGACGAGGTTTACAACCCTGATTCCGCCGATCGTGGCACCGCTGAGATCATCGTTTCAAAACATCGCAACGGTCCAACTGGCGTTACTCGCTTGGCGTTCCTCGACCATTACACCCGTTTTGCCAATATGGCGAAAGGTGTTTAAGAAGGTTTTGACGGTTGCGTGCCGTTTAGTTGTGGCGTGTCTTTGACCAAAGCGTTGATGAGGTCATTAAGCGCGGTGTTCGGTTCAATTGATGTTCGTTGCGCCACAATTAAGCGGCGATAGGCGACCGGCTCTTGTTTAACTGGTCTTAGCGGTTCGGGGCCCAATTCGGCTTGCGAGATAGGCAGAATTGTCCAGCCGATACCCATGTTGACCATGCCGCGCAGAACATCAGGTTGATGCGATTCAGCAATCACCTCAAAGGCGTTACCTAAGGCTCGAATTTCTTTGGCGATCAGTTCACGCGAGTGGCTTCCCGGTGGGAATGTGACCCAAGGCCCCCAAATGGCGGGCGTGGTGGTGGTGTCGGCCTGGCTTGGAGCATAGATGCGAAGCGGTTCAACCAACAGCTCGCGAATTTCGATATGGCTCGGCACGCTGAGCGGGCTGACGCACACCGCCACGTCGATTTCACCGCGGTCTAGGGCGGTTAGTAGCGCTGCGGAAGGAGCCACTGTGAGGTGTAGATCAACTGCTGGTCGGTCGATTCGGAACTGCTTGAGTGCGTCGGAGTAGTGGTATATGGCTGCGGCGTCGATCATGCCGAGACGAATTTGGCCAAGGATTCCCAGGCGGTGGCCTTCGGCCCACCTAGCCAGGTCATGTGTGTGTGAAAGCATGGCTTCGGCGTGGCGCAACACCACCGTGGCATCGGCGGTAATTACACGCCTCCGACCTTGTCGTTCAAACAATGGCACACCGAGTCGTCGTTCTAGCTCGGCCAAGCCCTGTGACAAGGCGGAAGGTGTTACTCCGACTTCGATGGCGGCTTCGGCCCACGTGTCGGCCTTACTGACCGCCACCAGGTATTCAAGCTGGGCCACAGTTAAATTGGGAAGCGAAACATCAGCCATATTTTTCCGGAAATACTTCAGGCTTTCTTAATGGTGCTTGCATTTAGTACTGAAAAACTGATCTTATATGATCATGACTACTGCCCGAAACCTTGCACCCGCAACAGGACGCCTAGGAATTCTGACTCCTGGCCTTGGTGCTGTGGCTTCAACCTTCATTGCCGGTGTGATCGCTGCGCGCAATGCTGGCGAAGCCCCCATTGGATCTCTCACCCAAAATGCTCGTATTCGCCTCGGTGAGCGCAGCGAAAACCGTAACCCGCTTATCAAAGAGTTCGTGCCTCTGGCCGACCTGAATGACCTAGTTTTCGGCGGGTGGGACCCAATTTCCCCCAACGTGCTGGAAGCAGCTGAAACTGCTGGTGTCTTACGCCCTGAAGATCTAGCCCCTCTCTCCGGTGAGCTGGAAGGCATTGTGGGGATGGATGCCGTGTTCGATCAAAAATGGGTTAGCCGCCTCGAAGGAGTACGGGTCAAGACCGCTCCCACGAAATGGGAACTAGCAGAAGCGGTGATGGCCGACATCGAAAACTTCCGCCGAGAAAACGATTGCGAACGGTTGGTTATGGTCTGGTGTGCTTCAACCGAAGCTTTCCACGAAGCCGATCCGGTGCATGAAAGCATCGAAAGCTTCGAGGCCGGACTAAAAGCGAACGACCCGGCGATTTCTCCCAGCCAGATCTATTCCTACGCCGCGCTGCAGTCGCGGGTTCCCTTTGCCAACGGCGCCCCCAACTTCGCCGTTGACTTGCCCTGCATGATCGAGCTTGCCGAACGCAATCAGGTGCCCATTGCCGGTAAAGACTTTAAGACCGGACAAACCTTGGTTAAAACCATTCTGGCCCCTGGCCTCAAAGCGCGCATGTTAGGAATGAGCGGATGGTTTTCAACCAACATTCTGGGTAACCGTGACGGTGAGGTGCTCGACGCACCCGAAAACTTCAAGTCAAAGGAAGTTTCGAAGCTTGGCGTTCTAGACACCATTCTGCAACCGGGCGAATACCCAAATCTCTACGGCGATCTCGACCATGTCGTGCGAATCAACTACTACAAGCCCCGTGGCGACGACAAAGAAGGTTGGGACAACATAGACATCTTTGGCTGGATGGGCTACCCCATGCAGCTCAAGGTGAACTTCCTGTGTAAAGACTCGATTCTGGCAGCACCACTGGTGCTCGACCTGGCCCTATTCATGGACCTAGCACAACGTGCCGGGGCTTTCGGGGTGCAGGAATGGCTCAGTTTCTATTTCAAGGCACCCGAGTCGGCCAATTTGGAAGTGGCACCCGAACACGACATTTTCATTCAGCAGATCAAGTTGAAAAACACCTTGCGTGAATGGATGGGCGAAGAGCCCGTCACCCACTCCGAGGCCTAGAGCCCGGTTTCGTAAACCTAAGAACGGCTAAGCTCACCCTTCGAGATGTGAGGGGTGAGCGAAATGAATGGTGCACTAAGCGACATAACGGTGCTGGAGCTGGCCAATTGGGTGGCCGGGCCGAGCGCCGGGGCCATTATGGCCGATATGGGTGCGAATGTGATCAAGGTTGAACCCTTAGCGGGTGATTCCATGCGCAATACTTTGCGACAGCCTGTTCGTCCTCCTGGCGCACCCAAAACCGACTACCCGTTCCACCTCGACAATCGCGGTAAACGGTCCTTGGCGGTGGATCTCGGCAGCGAGGAAGGCTCGGCGTTAGTGCGTGAGTTGGCGCTTGACGCCGATGTGATTATCACCAACCTTCTGCCTGGGCGTTTAGAACGCTTTGGTCTCGGCTACGAGCAGCTTCGCGCCGCCAACCCCGCCCTCGTTTACGCTTTGGTCACCGGATATGGCAGTACCGGCGATGACGCCAACCGCATCGCCTTCGACTTGACGGCCTTTTTTGGTCGCGGTGGCATCATGAGCCTCATGGGCGAACCTGGCGGACCGCCGCCGGTGTTTCGTCCCGGCCAAGGTGACCATCCCACCGGTCTAGCTCTACTTTCTGGAGTGCTAGCGGCGCTTCGAGTGCGAGATAAAACTGGTCAAGGTCAGATGGTGGAAACAGCGCTGGTGCGGACTGCGGCTTGGACGGTGGCTTGTGACGTCGCGGTGGCCCTGGTCGATGGGGAACAGCCAAATAAACGCGCTCGAAATCAGGCGTTTAGCCCCATGAACACAACCTTTGAGACCAAAGATGGACGCTGGATAATTCTTTCCACGTTTAATCAAGGTCTTTGGGATCGTTTTTGCCACGCCGTGGAACGACCCGATCTAATCGACGACCCGCGTTTCGCTACACCAGTTGATCGGTTTCGCAACAACGAAGAACTTATCGGCATCCTCGATCAGGTCTTTGCCACTAAATCAGCCGACGAGTGGAAAGAGCCCATGGATTCCACCGGCATAATCTGGGCCAAAATTGCTGAAATGCCCGACCTTATTAACGATCCGGCAACTATTGAGATGGAGATGTATCCCGAGGTGCACCATCCTGAGGCCGGACCTTTTCGCACCTTGGCGGCACCCTTTACGCTGTCATCGAACCCGCTGGTGGTACAAGGAGTAGGCCCGGAGGTCGGCGAACATACCGACCAAGTGCTGAACGAATTCGGTGTTCCCGCCGATCGCGTTGCTTCGTTGCGGAATGCCGGCGTGATTAAGTAGGGCTTTGCCTTTAGGAATACGGGCCAGGGCGCACTAGCGTTCAAGCGTGGCACTTTTAGACCTCGAATCCGTTATAAAGTCGCGTCGAGACAACCCTACACCCGGTTCATACACCGCTAGTTTGCTCAGCGACCCGGAACGTACCCAGCGCAAAATCATGGAAGAAGCTTTCGAGCTGTGTTTGGAACTTGGGCGTGCCCAGGTGTCGCACGAACGCGTTGCCGAAGAAACCGCCGATCTTATCTATCATTTTATGGTGGGCCTGGCCGGGGTGAACGTAGAGTTTTCCGAGGTGCTAGCAGTCTTGGAGGAGCGTGGTAAATGACGATTCGAGTTGGTTTACCGTCGAAGGGTCGGCTGCGTGACGAGTGCTTGGTGCTCTTAGACCAGGCCGGGTTTTCGGTCAGTGTCTTTCGTGGTGCGGACGCCCGGGCCACCATTGAAGGCATCGAGTTTATTGAAATGCGACCACGCGATGCTGCTGCCTGGTTGGCAAATGGACGGTTGAACGCCGCCTTCATTTCCACTGATATTGCACTGGAATACGAGATTGACCAGTGGCCCGCTATTGATTTGGGTTTTGCCCGTTCCGACTTGGTTCTGGCCGCCCGTGAAGACGACACACGCAAAGCCGTGGGTGATTTTAACCGTGCTGTGGTGGCAACCCACATGCCAGAGGTGACAAAGCGCTGGTTCGCCGAAGCCAACGTCGAGGTAACCGTGGTAGGCATGGGGGGCGCTCTCGAAGGTGTGTGTGCCGCGGGAATGGCTGATGCCATTGTCGATTTACGTGAAACCGGCAACAGCTTGGCTCGCAACCGTTTGCGAGTGGTGGCAGAAATGCAGCGATGCCAAGCGCGTTTTGTTCGTAGTTCGCAAACCCAGGGTTTGGAAGACCTTGAACTGCGAATAAACGCTGCTTTGGCAGCTCGGCGTCATCAATACTTGTTGCTGCATTTGCCACCCGACCAAATTCACCGTCTGCAAGAAGTGTTCCCAGGTTTGGCCGCTCCAACGGTTCTCCCGTTGGCTGAACGCGACGATCTGGTAGCTGCTCATTTGGTCGTGGAACGCTCCCAGCTGTGGGCGAAACTATCGTCGTTGCGGGCGTTAGGGGCCACAGGAATTGTGGCATTGCCGACTGACGCCGTATTGCCATAGCCATGCCGCTCAAGACCGATCGAAGTGATACGACCGTGGTGTTTTCCGGTTCCTTGAACGAACCCTTCTTGTTGCAGCCACACCTGGCCGAGCGTGTTTGGGGCGGTAATCGTCTGGGGCCACAAATCGGTGAGGCGTGGGATTTATCAACCCACCCCCATGGGCTCGCTGTTATTGGTTCGGGTAGCTATAAGGGCCAATACTTGGCCGATGTTGTGGCTGCTCATCCCGAAGCTTTCGGTGGCTCTATCGAGTTGCTGGGTAAAAGGTTAGATTGCGCCGAGAGTCTTTCGGTGCAGGTTCACCCATCCACTGGAGATGCCAAGACCGAAGCTTGGGTGGTGCTCGAGGCCCAAGAAGGTGCCGGTATTTACCTGGGTTTTAAGCACCGAGTATCGGCTGAGGAAGTTGCCCGCCGTGCCCAAGATGGTTCGTTGCCAGAGATTTTGGCCTTCACCGAAGTCAATGCGGGTGAAGTTATTTATGTCCCAGCGGGCACGGTGCACGCCATTGGTGGTGGATTAGTTCTTTTTGAACTGCAACAAGCTTCCGACACCACCTATCGACTTTTCGATTGGGGGCGGAGTGGACGAGAACTGCATCTGAGCGAAGGTTTGGCCTGTGCCGAGTTAGATGTTGCACCCCCACGTCCCGTGGTCCGCCAAGTTGCTCCAGGGGTGGAAGAACTGTTGCGCTGCCCGTGGTTCGAAATTGATCGGCTTAGCCACAGCCCTTCGGTCAGCGGGCACGATGCCGAGCAATTTGTGATTTCGCCGGGGGCGCGCTGGCGAGCGTTGCTGGTGGTGGCGGGGCAAGCCGAAATAGCAGGCTTAACACTGCGTGCCGGTGAAACCGTTATGGTTCCAACCACTGCTGGGCCAAGGTCGCTCGTGGCCCAGAGTGACTTTCTAGCTCTTAGCTACGGACCGCCTCACGAGCGTGATCGCTAATTAGGGTCACAATTCGGTCCCAGTAAGCCATCGGCAGATCGTGACCCATACCTTCTAGAATCACCAGCTTGGCACCGGGGGTTACCTCGGCAGTACGCAACCCTCCGCTTTGGTCAATCAGATTGTCTTGGTCACCATGTAAAACCAGCATGGGTGTGGTCGTAGCGGCAAGCGCTTCGGTGCGATCGGGCGATGAGTTGATAGCCATCAACTGACGGGCCACGCCATCAGGAAAGAAAGCACGGTCATAGGAACGACCGGTAATTTCGGCGATACGATCGGCATCAAAATGTTCGGGTGAACCCCAAGCTTGAGCACCTTCAATAGCCCTTTCGATGGCGTCTTCTTTGGTGGTGCCAGCTGGTTTCAGCAATAGTTCATTGGCCTGACGAGTGGCACGCCCCACATTGCGATCTCCGGTAGTAGACATGATTGAGGTGACACTCAAGAGACGTTCGGGGTGTTCAATGGCCATGGTCTGCACCAACATGCCACCCATCGACATGCCAGCTACGTGCGCCTTTTCAATGCCCAGATGATCGAGGACGGCCATGCCATCGGTGGCCATTTCGCTCAAGCGATAGGGAACATCGGGTTCCCGACCTTCTTGCAAGGCGGTAATGACTGCCCCAAAGTCGGGTTCTACATGGGAGAACTTAGTGGAAAGCCCAACATCGCGGTTGTCGTAGCGGATGGTGTAAAACCCGGCTTCAACGAAGCGCTCACAGAGTTCGTCCAAATAGGTAATGCATTGGCTGCCTAAGCCTGAGACCAGCAACAACGCCGGTTTGGAGGGGTCTCCAAAAGCATCAAAATAGATTTCCAGGTCGCCGTTTTTGGCGATACCAGACTTGGTGGCGGTCATAGAACATTCTCCCCTTTGAAAGCTTCCTTCAAGGACGATACGACATCTGAACGCTACTCTGCCTCCCCTAAGCTCTTGACATGTCCATGCCCGCAGCGCGAATCACTGGCCAGTCGGCCAAGTTATGGGTTTGGGCGTTTATCGGTTTGGCCCTTGGAAGTGGTGTTGGAGCGGCGGCGGCACAGTGGTCTCCGAAGCTACCTTGGATGGCGTCGGACGTAATCAAAGTCGCAGCTAGAGACGAGATTGTGGTGCCCATTGGGCCAAATGGGGTGTCTCTGATCGATGAGTTCGTTCTGGCGTGGGAGCGTTACCGAAGCGCAACTTATGTGGCGGTGGCTGAACTCCAGCGCAGCACAACCGAAGGTGCCGAGTTGCAGTTGCCACATATTGTGGTGCAAAACACCACACGACGAGTGCTTAGCAATGGTCTTGAAACTCGTGACGACGATATTTCCGATGGTGCCACGCTGGCGGTTGAAATAGCTCGCTGGCATGGCTATTTCGAAGGGGAGATCCCGTTATATCGACTGGAGCGTGACGACGACTGTTTCAATCTGCGCTTGGCCCGGGTGATTCACGCACCGCCCTATGGACAAGCTGCTCAGTTCTGTTTCGATCCACTAACGGGTGCTCTGGCCTACTCCATTGTGGAGCGTGCTGAGGGTACCGAAGAGCTACGCCTTGTCTGGGCTAGACATGAAGTGGTGGAACCCGATTTTGATTTGGTGCTATCGGGTGACAGCGAGAATCTACCCCCGCGGCTTCAATAGGAACCATGTATGTAGTCCATAGAAAGGTCGTATCTAGCTCGTAGGAAGCGGTTTTGCTGGTGTAGTACCCTAAGGGGCATGTCCGACTATCAAATTCCCGATCCAGAGCCGAAAGAGATCGACGAAAAGCTGGCGATTGAGCTTCGTCACTTGGCCGATAATGCTGTTTTGAAGGCAAAGCCGTACAACGACGAACGTTGCGATAACTGCCTTTTCTACCTGGAAAACACCGCTGAAATCTCGTATTGCTGGCATCCGAAACTTCGTATTTTGGTTGGCGGCGAATGGTGGTGCCAGTGGTGGGAACCCATTCCTGCTAACTAGGCTTAATCTCACAGCGGAGGCTTTCGGGCGCTCCGCTGTGAGCTTTTTGGCTCTGATCGCTAACCTATAGTGCTGTGCTCTTAGGCGACGATCTTTTACCGTGGCTTATCTTCGCGGTGGGTGCTGCCCTCTTAGTGGGTAATTTGGCGGCGTTATTGCGGCCCCCCCAAGCCCGCAAAGAAGGCGATCTGGAACGGCCCCCGCTAGCCCGATCGTTGATTTATGCGGCCATAGGCGCAGTAGCTGCTATTTGGGCCTTAGCGTCGTTGCTAAGTTCCTAATCGCGGCACAAAGAACATCAACAACGCGGTGCTCAAACCAAGATCGGCAGCGTTCTCCACCGTTCACACGCGCAGCCTCTAACTGGTGTTGACCCGCACACGCCACACGCTCGGCGCTATTCGTCTAGGTCGAGCAGCGCGCTGGCGATCTCGGTAGCTACCATCGCATTTTGTTCAGCTAAAGCTAAGTTGGCAGGCACCGAGCGACCCTCGGTTGTGGCGGCAATGTGTTCTAACACAAACGGCGTAACAGCTGGACCAACGATGCCAGCTTCAGTAACGGCGTCAAGCGCTGCTTGCAAGGCCTGATCGATTTCGGACTGGGAGAGGCCGTCTTCCGCTTTAATGGGCACCGTAACTAGCGTTCCGGTGGCAAGACCAAGTTGTGCCGATGCCCTCACGATACGGGCTACTTCGCTGGCATCTTCTACCCGAGTGTGAATCGGCAGGCCGCTAGTGGGCGTAGTAAAGGCCGGGAACTCGTTTGTTCGCCAGCCAAGCACCGGCACTCCCAACGTTTCGAGGTGTTCCAAAGTGGCGGGCAGGTCGAGAAAGACCTTGGCCCCAGCACATACCGTTACTAATGGTTTCGTTGCGATTGCGCCAAGGTCGGCTGAAATATCACCGGTGCTAGCTGAATCGCGGTGAACTCCTCCAATTCCGCCGGTTGCAAATACTTGCACCCCACCGGCTGAGGCCAAGCTCAAGGCAGCCGAAACGGTGGTGGCCCCAAAAGACCAGTGCTGACCAATGGCCACTGACAAATCACGGGCGGCAGCTTTGCGCCCATTACCTAAGATTCGCTCGTGCTCATCGGGGGTGATACCCAGGCGAGGGACGCCATCAAGCACCGCCGTTACCGCCGGTACCCCACCGTTGTTGCGAATGGCAGCGAGACAGCGGTCAAGCGCGTCGGCATTGGCTGGCGACGGCAAACCTAGGTTAGAAAAAATGGTTGATTCCAAGGCCACCACAGGGCGCTTGTCGTGCAGGGCGTCGGCCACTTCGTCGGCCACAACCAGGTTGTTCATAGCGAGCTACTTTCTTGGCGGGTCATTTGGTGTTCGAGGTCTCGGCAGCGTTGCGAGCTTCGGCCCCTGAGGCGGAAGTCAGTGGCGGAATCGATGCACCGGTTTGGTTCAAGACTAAAGCGGCCAGTTCATGACCTTGTTGTGTGGCTTCATGGATGTCAGCACCGGCGGTTCGCGCCATCAGCCAGCCTGAGGTAAAAGCATCCCCCGCGCCGGTGGTATCGATCACCGTGTCGACCGGTTCAACATCTACGGCATGGGTGGTGCCATCGGGTTCAATGAGCAAGGTTGCATTGGCGCCGCGGGTGATGATGGTCAATTTGGCACCTCGTTGTGGTTTGCCTTCCCTCAGACCCAAGAGGGCTGCTTCAGAGGCGTTCGCCACCACCACATCGGGTTCAAGTACCCGTACCAAAGCATGAAAAGCATCGGGAGGCATGTCCATCAACAGGCCAGTAGAGGATGCATCGAGGCTGATCTGGATGCCCCGGTTTCGGGCGTTGATGGCCGTGGTGGTGGCGGTCAGTGAGATTGGTTCCTGGCTAAATGAATAGGCCGGGATGTGCAAGGCGCTGACGCCATCGAGCCAGTCCGGCCGATAGTCCATGAGCTGGGTTGATGCTCCACGGCTGGTGTAAAAGCTGCGCTCGCCCAGGGAATCGATGGTGACCACAATGGTGCCCGTTGGTTCTACGGCCGAATAGGAAACACGCAGGTCAACACCATCACTTGAAAGTTCGTGCACTAGCGCTGCGCCGCGAGCATCTTGGCCCACACAGCCAATAAAGCGTGCTTGTCCACCCCGACGAGACACCATGGCCGCCACATTTGCGGCGCTGCCACCACGGCGATGGTCGATTAGGGAAGGGGTGTCGGTACCAGCTTCGGGGGCCACGATTGGCCGTACCACGATATCTTCAAGCAGGTCGCCCAGCGTCGCAATCACACTTTGAGGTTATCGAGCTTTGTTGATCTGGCGAAGCAGTTGGTAAACAATCGCCACGGGCAGGCCAACCACATTCGAGTAGTCACCTTTAATCTCTTCAATGAAAACGGCGGCTTGACCCTGTATCGCGTACGCCCCGGCCTTATCGAAAGCTTCCCCGCTAGCCACATAATCATCAATTTCATTGGTTTCTAGTGCACGCATGGTTACATCGGTGGTGGCCAACCCTTGGTAACGTTCCCCGCTATTGGTGTCAATAACGCTGACACCTGTCATCACTTGGTGGGTGCGTCCACCGAGTGCGCTTAGAGTCTGGGCCGCATCTTTCGCGCTTGTGGGCTTTCCAATGGTTTGGCCGTCTAGAACCACCACGGTGTCGGCACCAATTACCACCGGTGCGAAATGGGTGACGTTGGCGGCGTAGCGTTTGGCCACATGGTTAGCTTTGTTCTCGGCAAGTGTCACCAGAGCATCAGTTAATGGCAGCGTAGGGTCGAAGGTTTCATCAATATCTGCTGGCTCCACAATGGGTCGAAGCCCAATTTGGCGTAGCAGCTCTAGTCGGCGAGGCGATGCCGAAGCTAGAACTATGGCCTGTGGATACTGAGATAACACCTATGAACCTCCGGTTCGGGTTGTAGTTTGTTGACGAGGCGACGCCCTAGGTGGAGCGTCGGAACGCTGGTCGTGCCGGTACAACGATAAGGACATTGTGATGGCTACACATAATGAGCTCCAAGAAGTGCTGCTTCAGCTAGAGACCGAAGGGTGGGAGGCACAACATCAAGGGCGAGGTCGGGCCTATTACAGCTCATTGTTGACCGACGATGCGCTAATGGTGCTGCCTGGGGCCGGTCTCCTGCAGCATGAAGCAGCCCTTGATGCCATGGACATGCCGCCGTGGTCATGGTTCAAGCTGCGCAACCCGGTGGTTATGACACTTGGTGCTGAAGCGGCGGTGCTCACTTATCGAGTACAGGCACGTCGCGATTTCGCGTCAGAATATCAAGCCATTGTGGCCAGCACCTACGTGTTTAATGATGGGCGCTGGCGCTTAGCCTTGCATCAAGAAACGGTGGTCTAAGGAGTATTCGGCCCTTCGTGGTCAGTGGAGTTAGTTTCCACCGCGACCACCTGGGTAGCGGGCTGGGTCGGCGTGTGGCGCAGCGCTTTTAGCAGGTCGACACCAGTCGCATTTTCAACCTGTTCCACCAGGTTGATCACCGCACCGGGTAGTTGCCCCATCATGCCGGGAATGCCCGAGCCCGTGCCGCCAGAATCGATGATTGAAATTTTGTCGATGTCGACCGAGCTGACGGTATTGGTGATCTTTTCGATCAAGTCGGGCAGCATCTGCAAGACGAATACTCGCTGCGCATCTTCGCCTGCTTCCTGATATTGGTTAACCAATCGGCGGAATACTTCAACTTGAGCGTTACCCGACTCGATGATCTTGGCGGCTTCGGCCTTAGCGGCCAGCTCCTTGGCTTCCAGATCGGCTTTAGCGGGAGCAACCACGTCGGCTTCCAAACGCTGTGTTTCACGCTTGACCCGTTCGGTTTCAAGTTCTTGTTCGGCAATCACCCGGGCTTTTTCACCGGCTACCAACGCTTCTGATTCGGCCGCGGCTGCCAGAGCTTCAAGTTCGGCCTCGCGCACTCGAAGAAGGTTCCGCTTTTCCACAATTTGCAGGTCGGCTTGGGCTCGGGCGATTTCGGCACGCTGACGTGAGAGGGCCTCTGATTCTTCGGCTTCTGCGGTGCGTTGTGCTTCAGCCACGCGGGCTTCTTTTAATACTTCTGCGGTGCGGCGACGTCCAACCGAGTCGAGGTAGCCCACCTCGTCGGTCACATTTTGGATTTTCAGTACGTCGAGTTCTAGGCCCAAGGTCTTGATGTCGTCGTCTGCTTCGTCGATCAAGGTTTCGGCGAATTTCAGTCGATCTTCGTTGACTTCTTCGGGAGTGAGTGTGGCCAACACGCCTCGAAGGTTGGCTTCTAGGGTTTCTTTGGCAATGGCTGCTATTTCTGATTGCGGCACGTCTAGAAATCGTTCTACCGAGTTTTGCAGAAGCCCTTCAAGGCTTGAAACCTTAACGTTGGCAATGCCTTGCACATTGAGGGGAATGGCACCTTTCGAGTAGGCGTTTTGCACTGACACCTCAATTGGAATGGTGTTCAGTTCCATCCATTCCACCCGTTCCAAAAGCGGCACCCGTAGGGTTCGACCACCCCGGATAGCACGGTAACCAACAGTGCGACCATCGCTTAGTTGTCGGGTACGCCCTGAAATCACCGCTACGCGGTTTGGTGGGCAAATGATGATGAGGTTGTTCACCACCGAGATGACCACGATGATGATGAAGGCGAGAATCGAGCCAAGTACTAGGCCGGTCATAGGTAATTCCTCCAGGGCGGTATCTCGTTAGATTAGGTTAAGTTTTCTTCTATGGGGACGACGGTTGCTATTCCGTGCTTAACTTCAACCACCAAAACTGGTGCGTGTATGTCGAGGCGATTTGTGCCGTTTTCACTTTCGAGCAGTTGAGCGCTTAGGTAAACCGTTTGGCCGTGCATACTTAGCGCAACACGACCTCGTCGCGAGATGCCAATAGGCAGCACCACGTGTCCGGTGGCACCCATTAGCGACGAATCGCTTACAGCGGTGTTTGACTCGCTCTTGTGTAGATATGAAAACACGGTGCTGTTTAATGCTCCGGCACCAAGTCCAAGCGCGAGGGCAAACCCGAGGGTGGTTACAGTCGAGTTCCCAACTAGGCCAAGGGCAACCCCAGTCATGCCGAAAACGGACAGGAATATTGAAATGGAGCTGAGGGGAAAGAGGCGCAGCATGATGGCCCCAAAACCTTCGTGAGTGCCATAAGCGCCGTGGTCTCCCACATGAGATAGGCCGCCGTGACCAGTACCAAGGTCGCCGGTGTCGATGTTGATATCGCCTAGGCCGATGTCACCACCCACATCGCCGCCTCCGAAGCCGCCGCCAAGGTCACCGGCGAGATCGCCACCGCTGAAATCGCCGCTTCCGAGTTCGTAATTGCTGTCGTATCCGCCATCGCCGTGGTCACCCCCCGATAGCAGCGACCAGATAATAAGAGGTAGACCCGCGGCCAAGGCAAAGAGATAAATGCCTGTCATCGATGCCGTCCTTGCATGTATCAACCGTACTCGCTGGCCGTCCGTTCAGGGCGATTAAAGGCTGCAATGCCCGTGAATGGGCGTCTTTCTCATAACAACCGTTATTGACAAATTGTTAATAAGTGAATTTTGTCACTATTATTTTGCATGTCAACAAGAAGCCGTGATGTCATGACCGGGTTGGTTAGTTAATCGAACTAATCAATTGGGGGGCTTTTCGTAGTTGGCTAAGCCCAGTGCCAATAAGGAGAAATTCTTGAGTAGTAGGCCACGCCGATTAGGTCTTCGGCTATTAGCAGTACTGATGTCATTAGCGGTTTTTGGAGCCGCTTGTGGAAGTGATAATGGTGATAAGGAATCTGGTTCCAATACCCCTTCAACCGCAATCCAGCCCGGTAAAACAGGTGGCGATGAAAACCAAGATGTAGAGGCCTCCTACGGCGGCAAAATCGTGGTGGGCGTGGAAACCGAAACCGACGAATGGGATCCAAAGAGTGGTACCTTCACGGCCCCCGGCGCCATGATCGCCCTCAGCTTTTACGATCCACTAATTGCGCTTGACCCAGAAGGCCGATTCCGCCCCTTCTTGGCCGAGTCGATGGAGCCGAACGAAGATCTTTCAGAGTGGACGCTCACTTTGCGTGAAGGAGTGCAATTCCACGACGGCACGACCCTCGATGCCGAAGCGCTGAAGTGGAACTGGGACAACCTGCACTTCGCCGAAGGTGTGCGCAACCGGGGAA
Organism: Acidimicrobiia bacterium; assembly: GCA_041676705.1. NCBI lineage: Bacteria > Bacillati > Actinomycetota > Acidimicrobiia > Acidimicrobiia bacterium. Next base: position 432,999 of record JBAYRL010000002.1, on the reverse strand, counting down.
CTCTGCTTAACGCTGGTACCACTGGCATGGAGATAGTTGACGATCTGACCGTTAAGTACACCCTCAGTGGTCCGAACGCTGCCTTCCCAGAATATCTGCGCAGCTACGTGGGCTATCCCGTTTCACCCACCGCTTATGAGGCCGACCCTGAAGGTTTTGGCAACCATCCTGTAGGTACCGGACCTTTCGAGTTTGTCTCTTGGAGCCGTGATGACCGCTTAGTCGTGAAGCGGAACGAAAACTACTGGCAAACCGCTGTCAATGGCGATCAGTTGCCTTACCTTGATGGCATTGAGTTCCGGGTAATTCCCGATGACCAGAGCCGTACCGCCGCCCTGTCGGCCGATGACATTCAGGTGATTCAAACTCTGCGCGGCCCAAGCATCAAGAAGGTGTTGGGCATGGTGGAAGATGGCGGTTTCGAAGCCAGCCTGTATGCCGGTAACCAGTCGTCAAACAGCTTGTTGAACACCCTTTCGCCACCCCTAGACGACCTGCGAATTCGCCAGGCCTTGGCCTATGTGAACGATCGTGACGCTATTGCTAAGGTCCGCGACGATGATGGCTTAGTGCCTCTGGCGAACGGTTTCTTCTCTGAAGATAGTCCGTGGTTTTCTGCCGAAGCCGTGGCCGACTACCCAGGTGCTTCCGAGTTAAACCCGGAACGTGCCACCGAGTTGGTGGAAGAATATCGTGCTGACCCGGACCGTTCTGATGGTAAGGCCCCTGGCGACCCCATCAATATCGTTTATCAGTGCCAGCCAGACCCGAGCCTCATGCAAACGGCTCAGCTTTTGCAGAACCAGTGGCAAGGCATTGGTATTGATCTTGAGTTGATTCAGGTTGACCAGGCCACCATGGTGGCCAACGTGGTGGGCAGCGCCGACACCGATCCACCTCGTAAAGGCACCTTCCAGATCGCTTGCTGGCGTTCAAGTGGTGGCGAAGGCGATCCCCTTCTCAATATGCTGGCCTACTTTGGTCCTTCCGACACCACACCTGGCAACGTCTCCAACTTCACCGATCCTCGTATCGATGATGCCCTGGTGCGCCTGCGTGAAAGTTCGGCGTTCAGTGATCGCTACGAGGCTATGGCTGAGATCAGCACCGTGGTTTCCGAGCAAGTTCCCCACATTTGGAACTCGGGTACTCCGACTTTGATTGGCTACCGCAAAGACGTGCTCGGAATCCCAGACTGGCTTTTCCCAGACGGCACTGAGGGTACTGGTACCCCAGACGGTATCGCTCGTTATTACACGGCCTTCATCGCTAAGTAGGCCCCAACGTGGGCTCTTTGTTGAGGGCTCTTTGTTGAGCGTCCTCGGAACGCCAAGCACTGTTGGTGCCAAGTGTTTCGAGGGCATGGCCCCTACTGGGTAGTGGGCAGTGAGAACCTAGCTGTGATTTAGAAAAACCCCGCTTTTGTTAGCTCCATAATAAAAGCGGGGTTTTTCTCATGTAAGGCTTCGAATCAGGCCAGCTTGTGTGGCAGGCTTACCTCTGATAAATAATTGGTACGTGTAAATAACAAACGTTATTAATCAACTGACAATTAATTGGGGGAGTTGCTTTGACTAGAAAGCGAAAAGGCCTGATGCGGCTGTTGGCGTTGATGGCTGCTTTAGCGATCGTTGCTGGTGCCTGTGGGGGGAACGACAACGACGATGCCTCCTCGGGAGGAACCAGTACCACCAAGCCAAGTGGTGGTGAAACCAGCGAGCCCGAAGAAGAGGTGTCGCCTTCCTATGGCGGCAAGATTGTGGTGGGGGTAGAAACCGAAACCAACGAGTGGACCCCTGGGAAAGGTTCATTTGCTGCTCCGGGCACCATCATTGCCTTGTCGATTTACGATCCGCTGGTGAACCTCGATGCCAATGGTTTGTATAAGCCCTTCTTGGCCGAATCACTAGAAGCCAACGATGAACTGACCGAGTGGACCGTGACCTTACGTGAGGGGGTGCAATTCCACGACGGCACACCACTCGATGCCGAGACCTTGAAGTGGAACTTCGACACACTGCACTTTGCTGAGGGTGCTCGCAACCGTGGCACCTTGGTGAATGCTGGGGTGACGGGCATGGAGATTGTCGATGATCTCACCGTGAAATATGTACTTAGCGAACCAAATGCCGGTTTCCCTGACCTTATTCGGGCCAATATCGGCTATCCGATTTCGCGTGAAGCTTATGAGGCCGACCCGGAAGGCTTTGGAAACCGTCCGGTTGGCACAGGGCCTTTCGAGTTTGTGTCGTGGACTCGTGATGACCGCCTGGTGGTGAAGCGCAACGAGAACTATTGGATGACGGCTGCTAACGGTGACCAGTTGCCCTATCTAGATGGCATTGAGTTCCGGGTGATTCCCGACGATGAGAGCCGGGTAGCGGCTTTGGCGGCTGATGATATTCAGATGATTCAGTCGTTGCGGGGTCCGAGCATTAAACGTGTTCTTTCCATGATGGATTCGGGTGGTTTTGATGGCGCGTTGTCGGCTGGAAACCAGTCGTCGGTAACCATGATCAATACCTTGGTCCCGCCGCTCGATGACGTTCGCATTCGTCGGGCGCTGGCCTATGCCAACGACCAAGACGCCATGGCTCGGGTGCGTGATGACGACGGCTTGGTGCCAAATGCCATAGGGGCTTTCGCTGAGGATAGTCCGTGGTTCTCACGTGAGGCGATGGTTGACTATCCGGGCATTGACGGCGCCAATCCTGAACGGGCGGCGGAGTTGGTGGAAGAGTACAAGGCCGATCCCGACCGTTCCGACGGCAAGCCGGTAGGTGCAGCCGTGACCGCTACTTATGAGTGCCAGCCTGACCCCAGCCTTTTGCAGGGCGCTCAACTGCTGCAAAGTCTATGGGGCGAAATTGGTATCGATCTCGAGCTTATCCAGGTGGATCAGGCCACCATGATTGCTCACGTGGTGGGTACCGCCGATACCGATCCGCCTTTCAAGGGCAACTTTATGTTGGCTTGTTATCGCGCTGGTGCTGGTGAATCCGATCCGCTCACCTATTTCCGTGGTGCGTTTGGTCCAGTGGCAACCACAGCTTCCAACCCCTCAAACCTCACTGACCCGAGGATTGACGAAGCGCTAGAGGTGCTGGCGACCAACACCGATTTTGAGGTGCGATTCGAAGCGGTTTCCGAGATCAACCGGGTCACGTCGGAACTCGTACCATATGTTTGGAACGTGGGTACACCCACCATGGTTGGCTACCGCGACGACATTAAAGGCGTTACTAGCTGGCTGTTGCCAGACGGCTCGCCCGGTACTGGTGCCGATTATGGCTATGCACGCTTCTACAACATCTTCATCCAGCGATGATGTAGGTGGTCGGCGACATGAAACCGAATCATTCATGATTTTGCACGATTTGAGGTTTAGCGAAACTCGAATTTCATCAATGTAATTCCAAGTTTCGAGGCTGAAACTGGGATTTGGTTGTCTAGAATCCCAGTTATGGCCAGTCTAGCTAATTCACCGGTTGGGACTACGGTGCCTATTTCTGGCTTTGACGCTCGTATTGGCGCGGATTACGCAATTGATGCCTACATTCCTCACGATCTACCCAATGAGTTAAAGCTGCCTGATTCCACTTGGTTGGTGATCACAGAGGCCAGAGCAGCGTTAGCCAGGCTTGACGCTATGGCCGACTTGATCCCGAACCCTCGGTTGATAACTCGTGTTGTGACCCGGCGTGAGGCAATTGGAACGTCGGCATTGGAAGGAACCTTTGCCGCTCTGCCCGAGGTCATGGCCGCTGAAGTTCTTGAAGCTTCTAATCAGCGAGAAAATATCGCACCAGATGTCGCAGAAGTGCTGAATTACACACGGGCAGCAGCGTATGCGTTCGACTGGATTGATGAGAGACCGATTACTTGGGGGCTTATTTCATCTCTGCAGGCCCTAATGGTTGAAGGTACGTCGAGCGATGGCCCCAAGGCGGGAGAGATCCGTGACAGCCAGGTGTTTATTGGCACCAAGAATCGCCCGATTCATGAGGCACGCTTTGTGCCACCTCCTCCGGGAGATGCTCTGCGCGCTATGTGTGATCGATGGCTTAGCTGGCTCTTGGCCGATGAGCCGCGACAGACGATCCCGCTCTTGGCACGTGTAGCCATGGCTCACTATCAGTTTGAAACTCTCCATCCCTTTACCGATGGGAACGGTCGCGTTGGCCGTCTCGTGATGGTGTTACAACTCATGGCAGAAAAAGAGCTCAACCAGCCGGTTCTATCAGTGTCGGTGTGGCTCACCGAAAGAGCTAGCGAATATCGTGATCACCTGCTGCGGGTTAGCCAAAGTGGTGAGTGGGCGCCGTGGATTGAGTTCCTAGCGACCGCAGTCAGAGACGAAGCACATGCTGGCTACCAGAGAATTAAGCGCTTACTCGTGCTGAAAGAGGAACTCGCACAGTCTGTTCGTGCCAACCTTCCACGCGGTCGCCTTGCGATTGACATCGCTGACGATCTCATTGCTAACCCAGTGCTGAACGTTGCTGATGTGGTCACCAGATACCGTCGTTCTGATCAAGCGAGCCGGAACGCCATTGCTCAGCTAGTGAAATTGAACGTGCTAGAACCTTACGGCGACGATCGTTACGACCGGTTGTTTTGGAATCGCCGTGTATTCCAAGTGATCAATAGTTGAGACCTAGGTGGATCGAAGGCTGGCCAAGCCACTGTGGGTCGAAGGTCGAAGCTGTGCCCCTAGACAGTGGTTGAAACTCGAATTTGGTGTGTGCATCCAAAGTTTCAACCACTGCACTTGTGTGCCGCATTGTGCCAAGGCTTGAGTTTGGCCTGCCTGGAGCCTTGCTAGTGCTTAGGCTTGAATGGTTTAGCGCCAGGGCTGCATTGACTTACAGATCGTCGGATAGCTCGCCGTTGTTGTAGGCGTCGTAGGCCGACAAGTCGAGGAATCCGTGGCCCGAAAGGTTGAACAAGATTACTCGTTCTTCACCTTTGGCTTTGGCATCTAGGGCTTCGTCGATGGCGGCGCGAATGGCGTGCGCCGATTCGGGTGCGGGCAGTTTGCCTTCAGTGCGAGCAAAAATGGTGGCGGCATCGAAGACTTTGGTTTGTGGAACCGCTACGGCTTCCATTCGACCTTCTTTTACCAGCGCAGAAACAATCGGACTATCGCCGTGGTAGCGCAGCCCGCCAGCGTGAATTTCAGGCGGCATGAAGTCGGCACCCAAGGTGTACATGGGCATTAGCGGGGTTAGCCCGGCGGTGTCGCCAAAGTCGTATTCGAAGGTGCCTTGGGTGAGTGTGGGGCACGACGAAGGTTCGACCGCTAAAAGACGCACAGCCTGGTCTTCGAAGAATGGCAACGCAATGCCACCGAAGTTTGAGCCACCCCCGCATGAGCCAATAACCACGTTCGGGCGGTCTTCACCTGCAATGGCCAGTTGTTCTTTGGCTTCCAAACCGATAATGGTTTGGTGCAGAATCACATGGTTTAGCACCGAGCCCAAAGCGTAATGAGAATCATCGCGACCAACGGCGTCGGCCACGGCGTCACTAATAGCCATGCCCAATGAACCGGGGCTGTCGGGGTCGTCGATGGGCGAGGGCACGCAGCTGGCACCCCAGGTTTCCATCAGCATGCGGCGATAGGGCTTCGAGTTGTACGAGGTGCGCACCATGTACACCTTGCACTCGAGGTCGTATTGGGCGGCAGCGAAGGCGAGTGAGGTGCCCCACTGGCCAGCGCCAGTTTCAGTGGTGAGTCGGGTAATGCCTTCAACCTTGTTGAAATACGCTTGCGGCACTGCGGTGTTGGGCTTATGCGATCCAGCCGGGCTGACCGATTCGTCTTTGTAATAAATGCGCGCCGGTGTGCCCAGTTCTTGTTCCAGCCGGACTGCTCTCACCAGGGGCGTTGGCCTCCACAGCTTCAGAATCTCGAGCACTTCACCGGGAATGTCGATCCACGGCTCGGCCGACATTTCCTGCTGGATGAGGGCCATGGGAAAGAGCGGTGCCAAGTCGTCGGGGCTGACTGGTTCGCGAGTGGCGGGGTGAAGTGGTGGTTGCATGGGCTCGCTCATTCGAGGAAGAGCGTTGAACCAGGCGGTGGGCAGTTGAGATTGGGGAAGATCGAAGCGCATGAGGCTACATATTATGACTCCCGCCACATCAGTGCATTTGGAGACGGGCGAATGTGGGTCTTCTTGGTGAGCGTTGCTGAAATCATTGGCTTCGGCGGGGTGATTTTCTTTAATACTTGACTAAGTTGATCAGATTTATCAGAATTAAGCCTTCATTTAATTGTGGAAGGGAATTGAAATGGCACTAGCTGAGGTAATTGGAGGTCTGAAAGAGGCCGTGAAGAGCGACGCTGCGGCGGCCAACATTGTGGCTCGGGCGAACCATGAGCTGGTGGGTGTGACCGAAGTAGCGGTGCGTGCCGGTGCTCACACTTTCACTGTCGATGAGCCAGCCGCACTTGGTGGAGGCGGCCTGGGGCCAAACCCAGTTGAATATGCCCTAGCGGCACTCGGATCTTGCCAAGCAATTAGTTATCGGTTCTGGTCCGAGCAGCTAGGTATTCGTTTCGATTCCCTTAAAGTCGATATCGAAGGCGACCTCGATCTACGAGGGTTCTTGGGCCTTGATTCGTCGGTGCGTGCCGGTTTTGGTGATGTGCAGGCTTCGGTCAAGATTTCGGGCCCTGAAACTACCGAGCGTTACCAAGAGCTGGCCGACACCGTGAACCAACACTGCCCGGTGGGTGATGTGTTCGCCAACCCGGTGCCTGTTTCCTACGAGCTTTCACACGTATAGGCCAAGCTGGGGCGCTGGGTCAGTTCGCTTCAAGGGTTGTTAGTGGTGTCTGCGGCTTTTCGGCGAGTACCTTTTGTGGTGACAACCGGCACCTTCCAAGTGGTGTAGGTTGGGTTCCAGTAGCATCGTCGAGGGTTTACCTCGACGATCATCACATTTCCTAGGAGTGGAACATGCTCTTCGCAGCGGTTGGCGACACCAGCTATAACTTCATGTTGTTGCTGCACATTTTGGCGGCAATCGTTGGATTCTCACCAGCATGGCTATGGCCGATCTTGGTTCGGCTGAACGTCAGTGGCGATCTTGAGGCAGGCCGAAGCTTAGAAGCCACCATTGTTCGTTTTTCGCTACCAGGGCTAGTGCTTTCGGGCCTATTGGGTTTTGGTATCGCTGGCATGAGCGACAAAGTGTTCAAAATGTCGCAAACATGGCTGATGGTGGCGGCCCTTCTTTGGATTGTTTTGGTGGCTGTTTATGCGGCAGTAGCCCGTCCAGCTGCCAAGAAATTAGCCGAAGGTGACATGAACGCTCAGGGCACTTTGGGCATGGCCACCGGCGTGAGCCACCTCATTTTGGTTGTCATCCTTTACCTTATGGTTTTCAAGCCCGGCTTTTAGGCTCGGTCAACAACGGCTGTTCCAATAAGTACGAGTTTCCTTCAAGGCCCCCTTCACCCAGAGTAGGCTGGCCCTAATACAGACCAGTCAAGCAGAGCTTCCGAGAGTCGGTTAGCGACCATCGGAAGCGGCGTTTCGATGAGGTCAAGGGGGTTGAAATGGAAGCGAGTGCCGAAACATCATTGGTGACAACGACGGTCGCAAACGGTGTGGCTCACCTGCGGTTAAACCGTCCTGATCGACGCAATGCGTTAGTTGGGCCGCTGGTTTCCAACCTCCGCCAAGCCTTAGCCGACACTCGTGCGCAAACCGGCGCGGTCGTACTTTCTGGAGAAGGTGAGCATCTCTGCGCTGGCTTAGACCTCGACGCTTTTAACGCCGACCCAGCGCCCGAATGGCGGCCCCATTTCAGCGAAAACTGGCTTAGCCTGCACCAAGAAATTTGGGATGACCAGCGTCCTTTAGTGGTAGCTCACACTGGCGGTGCTGTTGGTGGTGGTTCGGCCTTGGTGTGGGCGGGCGACATGGTGATCTCGGGGGAATCAGCCTTTACCCATGTTCTTGAGGTGGCGATTGGCATGGTCGCGCCAATCAATCTGGTGTGGTTAATGGTGCGCCATGGTCGAGCGGTGGCCACCGAATTAGCACTGATGGCGGAACGAATTGACGGTGCTGGCATGTTTCGACGCGGCCTAACCACCGAGTTGGTGGCCGATGAGATCGTTTTGGAACGCGCTTTGGCGTATGCCGAGCGGATGGCGGGTTTCCCTCGCGAAGCCGTTACGCGTTCTAAAGAAGTTATTAACGCTCTCTCGAGCATGGATTTTGGTGGGGCCTTAGCCACGGCGCAGGCCATGCAGGCGCCAGATGCTCGGCCGAAGAGGATGAATGAGTAAATGACAATCGTCTGGCGAAATCTAATTAACACGAAGCTTCACCATTAAGGGTTCGCCGACATTTATCAGTAGCTCCAAGGAGATCTCACATGGACAAAGATTCTGACCTAGCTGTAACAAGCTTTGATGTTGGCGATCATGGTGAGCTCCGTCGGCGGATCCGTGCTTTCTTCGAGGAAGATCTGCCAAAGGCAATGCAAGAGTTGGAGTCTGAAAACCCTGCTGCCGATCGAATCGCCCAGGCTCGCAGTTATCGAGCGGCCCTCTTCCAGGCAGGCTTGGCTGGTCTTGACTACCCTTCCGAGCTCGGCGGGGGTGGTGGCGGTGCCGATGAAATGGCTATTTGGCGCGAAGAATCTAAAGGAATCGTGCCCCGAGAAGATGCTGTCTTTGGCATCGGTATCGGCATGGTGCTACCAACCCTTCGTGATAATTCCCCTGAACTGGCCAAGCGTTTCGTTCCTCCGGGCTTACGGGGCGATGAAATTTGGTGCCAGCTATATTCCGAACCGGGTGCTGGTAGCGACTTAGCGGCACTTTCGACCCGCACCGTGCGTGATGGTGATACCTGGGTGGTGAACGGACAAAAAGTTTGGACCTCTGGTGCCGATAACGCCCAGCTAGCTGTTTTGTTGGCCCGCACCGATCCTGATGCTCCAAAACATCGGGGTATAACTATGTTTATTCTGCCTATCGAGCAAGAAGGCGTTGAGGTGCGGCCGCTCCGACAAATGACAGGAATTGCCGAATTCAACGAAGTCTTTATCACCGATGCTCGAATCCCGGCGGATTGGGTGGTGGGTGAGGTGAATGACGGTTGGCGTCACGCCGTGGCGCTTTTGGCTCATGAGCGTGTGCAAACTGGCACCGCGTCGGTGGGGGTGAACGAGTCTGAGCGGTCTAAATCCGGTCGGGTGCCGTTACCGTTTCGTCAGCTAGTCGAACTAGCAAAGGAACGTGGCATGGCTGATGATGAGCTCGTTCGACAGGATTTAGCGGCACTTTACACCGGTGAAAAAGTGATGGGCTGGCTGGGACGTCGGCAGGTTCATCCTTCGATTGGAAAGTTGTGGCGAACTCGCCAAGGGCGAGCGGCGGCGGAATTGGCGGCCAAGTTGGCCTTTCCTGCCTCACCTGCGTGGATGCCCGACGACGTTGACCCGGATTACTGGGCGTTTCATTTCCTTAACTGCCGTGGAATGTCGTTGGGCGGGGGTACCGACGAAATTCAACGCAACACGCTGGCAGAGAAATATTTGGAGTTGCCACGCGACCCAAGGCCCTAGGTAGCTCGGCCGTATGGGGGAAATGCGGCCGAGGACCATCCAACGGAACCAAAAGGAGTTAAGTAAATGTCGAGGGGGGTATACGAAGGGCTTCGAGTGGTCGAGTTCGGCCAGTACATCTCGGTGCCTTATGCCGGAGAGCTCTTCGCTAATGGCGGTGCCACCGTCATCAAAATTGAGCCCATAACCGGTGACGTCACACGCAACAGCAACAACCTCGGTCCCAAACACGGCCGTTTGTATGTAACCCAGTCACGAGGTAAACAGGGCATCCCGATAGCGCTGGGCACCGATGCTGGACGAGATCTAGCTCGAGAACTTGTCCTCAGCGCCGACATTGTTATCACCAACATGCGGCCCGGCCTAATGCGTGGTTTGGGGCTCGCGTACGACCAATTGTCAAGCGAAAAACCCGGCCTTATATATGGTGAGATCAGCGGCTATGGCCCTGATAGCCCCAACGCAGACCTGGCTTGTGTGGACTCAATTGCCCAAGCCGAAAGCGGAATGATGCTCTCGGTGGGTGGGGCGAATGGTTCCAAGCCGATTATGGGGGAGGCGTTCCTAACCGATTACATGTCGGGAACGTTGTTGGCGTTTGCTTTGGCTGGAGCTCTACACGTTCGAAATGAGACTGGGCGAGGCCAGCATGTTTCCACCACACTTATGCAGGCGTCTTTAGCGCTTCAACATGCCAGTGCCAACGTGTTTTATGATTACGACCCTTGGAAGCCCGAGTTTGTTGCGAAGGCCGAAGCTCCAGGTAGCACGATTGAGCGGCGAATGGCCGAGCGGGTTTCTCACCGTCCGCAGCGCCCCTACAACTATGACGTTTATGAGACCGCTGATGGTGCAATTTCGGTGGGTGCCGTCGGCGCTATGGCGCCAAAGTACGCAGAAATTTTGGGTTTGGTTGACACCGAAGCCGCGGATATTCACGAACAAACCGAAATTGCAATGAAAGGTTGGGCTACCACCGAGCTTGTGCAACGTTTCCAAGAGGCCGGTATCCCATGTGGTCGGGTGCGCTTCTTAGAAGACATGGTTTTAGATCCAGTTAGTGAAGATGCGGGTTACGTTTACCGAGGCGAACATCCCGTGGCAGGCCCGTATTTAATGCCAACCGCGCCGGTGAAATTTTCCGACAGCAGCTTTGAGGTAGGTGTCTCGTGGCCTTCGTTGGGGGAACACACCTACCAGGTTTTGGGTGACATAGGATTTGATGCCAAGAAAATTGCCACCCTGGTCGCTGAAGGGGTGGTGCTCGATGACAAAGTCCACTAAGAGTTTCATTCCTCAATCTGACCTCACCCCTAATGAAAAGAGGGGCATTTCGCGGTATTTAGTGGCAAACCCCAAAAACTGTTTTGCCAGGTCAGAACGGTTTTTGGGTGTTAGAGCGGATGACGGGAATCGAACCCGCATTCTCAGCTTGGGAAGCTGATGTTCTACCATTGAACTACATCCGCATGATTCTGTCGGTTGCCTCGAGCGCAGCCACAAAGCAGTGCCCGATCGATGAACCGGCCCTGCCGCGGATGCGACTAAAGGCAATGTGCCAGCAAAATCACGCTGGCCACAGAGGTACGTTAGCGGTTCGCGCCGTGGGTTCCCAAGTGCGGCCACCCGGCACAGCTGATTTGGTTGATCTTGTAGTGAGTTTTCTCCGGTATGCGCAGAAAACTCACTACAAGATCGGCGGTGCATCGAGTGGGTCCGACCGACCTCGAGATAGTTGGCCTTGAAACCACTTAGGCAACCAACAACAATGCGCACTAACCTCAACGAGCATGATTCTCTCCGACCGTACGATTAAAGAAGCGCTTGAGTCCGGCCGCATTGAGATCGACCCGTTTGACCCGGCCTGTATTCAGCCCTCATCGGTTGACCTGCACTTAGACCGTTACTTCCGAGTCTTTCGCAACCACACTGTGGGCCATATCGACGTGAAAGAAAACCTGGAAGAGCTGACTGAACTCGTGCAGGTTGAAGACGATATTCCCTTCATGCTGCACCCCGGCGAATTCGTGCTTGGCTCCACCACCGAACGGGTCGCCTTAGCAAATGACTTGGTGGCACGCTTGGAAGGAAAGTCGAGCCTTGGTCGGCTCGGCCTTCTTATTCACTCCACAGCTGGTTTTGTCGACGCCGGATGGAATGGCCAACTCACCCTTGAGCTTTCAAACGTGGCGAACCTGCCAATCACGCTCTACCCCAATATGAAGATCGGCCAGATCTCGTTTATCCAAATGACCTCTGAGGCCGACATACCCTACGGTAGCGCTGCGCTAGGTTCGAAATACCACGGCCAAGTTGGTCCTCGTCCCAGTCGCTACTGGGAAAATTTCGACAACTAACACCGAGGTGCACCACGCCGAACAGCGAGGCGTAGCGTCGTACGCCGAGGCGCGGCGCCCGAGGAAAAGCTAAAGAACCCGTAACGCCCGAGGTCGTGTTACAGGTTCAGCTGCGCCAGTGCCGATCGGCGGTACGCGGCTCGTTCATCAACGGGCCGAGCCACAATTTCATTGATGGCAGCGATCACGTCGGTTAGGTCGACCGGCAAGGGCAAGAAAGCATCAATGCCGCTTTCCCAGGCCAACAGCAGCTTTTGTTCGCTCGACCCTAATAAAAGTGCTGGAGTGTTTCGGGCCTGGGCGCTTTGGCTCCCTCGCATCGCCTCTACCTGTGAAATTGCAGTGCCATCGGTGCTTCCCATGCCGACTAAAACCACAGCCGCCACTTCGACCTTGGTCGTATTGAGCGCCGTAAATTCGAGCGGCCCACGGAAGGTTTCGAACCCGTGTGTAGAGAGCAAACTGGCGTAGGTGTCGAGCACATCAGGGTCGGGTGCCGAGATCAGCAAACGGCGCTTCGTTGGCTGGGGATCACCCCACTCGTTGAGTTCAGCGGTTTCGTCTAAAGCGTCTTGTGTCACTCGAATTACGATCCGTCCGATTTATAGCTACCAGCACTTTGGCGATGACCGTCTACGACCAGTGCCGTTTGTGGCCATCACCTTAGCTACCAGTACCGCTTGTGCACCTATGAGAAGCGATGGAAGGAACAGGTTCCTAAGCGCCTTAGGCCTCGGCTGAGCCGCCGCCACTGCCGGCAGCGCCGTCGCTATCTAAACCAGTGCTACCGCTCACCGTGCTGGCAGCGGCGGCGGCTTCACCCTTTTCAAGTGCTTCCAACAAGTGCTGCGCAATGTCGGCAACACCTACTTCTTCAGCACCAGCACCCTTCACGCCGTCATCAATCATGATGAAGCAGTACGGGCAGGCTGTAGCGATACGATCAGCGCCAGTGGCCAACAGCTCTTGTGAGCGTTTGTCGTTGACCTTGGTGCCGATGGTTTCTTCCATCCACATCCGAGCACCACCAGCACCACAGCAGGTGCCTTCCACGCCGTTGGCGGAAGCTTCGATAATCTGCACGCCAGCCAGCGAGCCGATCACGTTTCTTGGCGACATGTAAACGTCGTTGTGGCGACCGAGGTAGCACGAGTCGTGATACACAATGCGCTCATCGAGTTGGGCCTCGCTCATGTCGAGCTTGCCGGTGTCAATTAGCCATTCGAGGAACTGGCTATGGTGCACCACTTCGAAATGTCCACCCAGTTGTGGGTATTCGTTCCCCATAGTGTTAAAGCAGTGCGGGCACTGGGTGATGATCTTCTTCACGCCCATGCCGTTTAGCATTTCCACGTTTTGGGTGGCCAGCATCTGGAAGATGTATTCGTTCCCGGAACGGCGAGCCGGGTCGCCGGTGCACATTTCCGATGGGCCCAAGATGGCGAAGTCAACCCCGGCACGCTTCAACAACTTGGCCAAGGCCTGGCTGACTTTGCGGTTCTTATCGTCGAAGGAACCAGCACAACCAACCCAATACAGGTATTCGTGCTTGAAGGGGTCGTTCGGATCGAGAATGGGTACGTCGAGGTCTTTAGCCCAGTCACCTCGTTCTGACTGACTGAGGCCCCATGGGTTACCCGAGTTCTCCATACCGCGATAGGCAATTCCCAACTCGGTCGGGAAGTCGGATTCCATGAGAGTGAGATAGCGACGCATGTCGAGAATCTTGTCGAGGATCTCGATGTTGACCGGGCATGCCTCATCACAAGCCTTGCACGAGGTACAGGCCCAAACTTCTTCGGGGGTAATTCGTTCGAAGAGCGAGTTGGCCCCAATGGTGATGTCTTTCACGGTGCCAATGGGAGGCGAAACAACCGGGTCGCCGGTGGCGGCCATCACTTCACCCGTCTTCAGCACAATTTCACGAGGGTCGAGTGGTTTACCAGTAGCGTGAGCTGGGCAAACAGCCGTGCACCGCCCGCACATGGTGCAAGCATCGGTGTCGAGGAGTTGTTTCCAGGTGAAGTCTTCCACCGTCGAAGCGCCGAAGCTTTCAAGCTCGGTTTCCATGAGGTTTGGCATGGCCCGCATGGCACCCTTGGGGCGCTCACGGTCACGCAGGTACATGTTCATCGGTGAGGTAAACACGTGACGCAACATGGTGACGGGCAAGATGGCGAGGAATACCGCGAAGGCAACCACGTGAATAATCCACTGTGATTGGTGCCAGCCCGAGAGGTTGTTCATGTTCTCAACCAGGCCCGAGAGCGGATAGCCAACGACTGACCACTTCTCGAAATCAGGTCGACCCACCAGTGCAATACGGAACATTTCGGTGGTGAAACCAGTTACCGCCAGCATCCAGAAGGTTCCCAAAATGAGCACGTGTTCGGGCTTAGTCTTAATGCGGATGCGGTAGGGCCGTTGCACAAAGCGGCGGATGATGGCCCACATGGTGCCCACGAAGAGCCCCACGCCAGCCACATCGCCCACAAATGAGTAGGCCATGTACACCTGTCCATGCAGGAATTTGGCCGATTCGGGCATCTGGTGGTTGATCTCAAGCACCGTGGTCACGGCCATGAGAATCAAGAAGTTGAAATAGATGAGCGAGTGCATTATGCCTTCGGCGGGGTCACGCAGCAGGGTCTGCATGAACACACCGGCACGGAAATCAGCCAGGCGGCGCTTGATGTTCTTCGGCGTGGTGCGGCGTTCATCAGGAGCGCCACGTTCCCAGTTACGGGTGCGTTGCGAGAACAGCACCGCCCCATAAACCAGCAGTACTGGAATGACGGTATAGAAGATAAGGCGCAATCCACTTGGGACGTTGCCGAAGACCTCGCGCTGGATCTCGGAGTCGTCGTGCCATTGCAACACGGTCGCGGCGATACCCGACAGTGCGGTGAAGATGGCAATTGCTACGCCAAGAATGACCACAATTTGGTGTGGCCGAAGACGTTTCTTTTCCGCCGAATCAGTGGTTTGGGGTGAAGTGCTCATCGCGGCGCGACGGTAGTCGCTTTTCACCCAACTTTTCGAATAATTTCCAAAGTATGACAGATTCCCTGGTGGTTTATATGTCATCAACTCACCAACTCGGTGGCAATTGGGCCTAGCCTCGTTGGTTCGATATCCGCTTTGAAACGGGGATAGGTGTGGACAACCCCACCGTGTTAATAGCAATGGTCTTGGCGTTGGGCATTGTGGCCCAATGGGTAGCAACCCAGCTCAAGGTGCCTTCGATCTTGCTTTTGTTGGCGGTTGGGCTGGCGGCTGGCCCTGGTTTCGGCCTTATTGACCCCGATGATTTGTTAGGCGACCTTCTCTTTCCCGTTGTTTCTATGGGTGTCGGTCTGCTGCTTTTCGAGGGCGGCCTGGGTTTACACAAGAGCGAGTTTGGTCGCTGGCGCAAAGTGCTGGTGCGCCTGTTAAGCGTTGGTGTGCTTATAACCGGGTTGGTAGGGGCGGCGGCTGCTTATTATGTGGGCGGTCTGCCAGCGCGGGTGGCGGCGGTGTTCGGTGCTCTCATGACAGTCACCGGCCCTACCGTAATTATCCCTCTCTTGCGCCAGGCAAGGCTGCGGCCGCGATTGGCACGGGTGCTTCGTTGGGAAGGCATCACTATTGACGCCGTAGGCGCCACCTTGGGTGTGGTGGTGTTGGAAGTGGTGGCGGTGGAGGGCGAAGGTCCGTTTCAAATAGCGGCCGAAGTGGCTTCCACGGCGGTGATAGGCACAGCCATAGGTTTTATTATGGCAGTGGTGGTTACTAGAGCGTTGGCCCATCATTGGGTGCCCGATCACATTCAAAATGGTTTGATCCTGGCCGCGGTTTTCGTGGCGTTCGCGGTTTCGAACGAACTGCGTAGCGAAGCGGGCTTGTTTGCCACCACTGTTATGGGCATCACCATGGCTAATCAGCGGCGTGCTCCGGTACGTCACGTGGTTGAGTTCCAAGAAAACCTGAGCGTGATGTTAATCGGCAGTATTTTTGTGTTGCTTGGGGCTCGGGTGGAAGCCGACAGCTTGCGTGACAATCTGTTACCGGCCCTCGGTGTGTTGGCGGTGTTGGTGTTGGTTGCTCGCCCATTAGCGGTGGCGGTGTCCACTTGGCGGTCCAATCTCAGCCGGAACGAGCGCATGTATTTAGGAGCGTTGGCACCAAGGGGAATTGTGGCGGCCTCAGTTTCGGCGTTGTTTGCACTGCGCCTCGAAGCAAACGGAGTGGAAGGTGGTGCCGATTTGGCGGCCTTTACCTTTGTGGTGGTGGCTGGCTCGGTGGTGATATATGGGCTTTTAGCTCGCCCTGTGTCGCGTTGGTTGCATGTGGCGGTGCCCGACCCCACCGGGGTGGCCCTCATTGGTGCGCCCGCATGGGCGGTGTCATTAGGTGTTTGTTTATCGAACGTTGATGTGGCAGTGCTGGTGGTTTCTACCGACGAGGAAGAAATTGAGGCTGCCCGCCGGGCCGATTTGTTGGTTTATAACGGTAGGTTGGCGCATCGTGATTTGGTGGAAACCACCGAGGCGTTGGGGGTTGGTTTGGCGCTTGCGGTTTCTGGTCGTGAGGAACTGAACCAGTTTGGTGCTGAACGGTTCATGGCGCTGATTGGACGGTCGAACGTGTATAGCCTGCCGTTATCGTCAGAAGAACGTGACGAAGCCCATGGCGGTGCTGGAGGCCAAGAAGTGCGGCTGTTTGGTGCTGGGCTTACCAACACCGATTTAGCGTCGCTGTTGGAATCAGGGGCCGAAATGGTCACTATCGCACGCAGCGACCTGCGTTCGCCTAAACATGGGTTTTGGCCCATCATCTCCACCAAAGGGGGCACCGCCAGTGTGATCAACGGTGGGGTTGACGAAGCGGCGGAATGGGTTATCGGCCTCCAAGCACCTATTACTGCCGACGAGGTGCGGGTGAGCTAACCCGCCGATTGCGGGTTCGGTTGAGCTAGCCCGCCGATTGAGGTTCGGGTTGCCTAATTTTCAGCCAAGGCAGGCTATTTAGGCTCCGGTTTGGGCGGCGACGGCTTTAGCGGCGGCCAACGCGGCTTCGGTGTCGCCTACGTAGCGTTCGGCGAAGTTGGAAACCGGGTTGGCTTCCATGGCGTCGTTCAGTTTGTAGAGCACGGGTATGCCGGTAGGGATGTTCAACTCGGTGATTTCTTCATCCGAAATTCCATCGAGATGTTTCACCAGCGCTCGCAAGCTGTTGCCGTGTGCCGCAACTAGTACGGTCTTGCCGGATTGCAGGTCGGGCACAATGCCGTCGTACCACCAGGGCAACATGCGCACAATGACATCGGCCAAGCATTCGGCTCGCGGCAATATGTCAGCCGGTAGGTAGGCGTAGCGGGCATCGGCTTTGGGGTAATAAGGACTATCGAGATCGACTGGCGGTGGTGGAGTGTCGAAGCTGCGTCGCCAGATGTGCACCTGTTCCGCGCCGTATTTCTCAACGGTTTCTTTCTTATCGAGACCGGTCAAGGCACCGTAGTGGCGTTCGTTTAGCCGCCATGAGCGTCGCACTGGAATCCAAGCTCGGTCCATCGCCGCTAGTGCCAAGTTGGCGGTGCGGATGGCTCGAGTTTGCAAGGAAGTGTGGACAACATCAGGGTAAAGGCCCGCTTCGGCCAAGGTCGGTCCAGCGGCACGAGCTTCCGTTTCACCTAGAGCAGTTAGGTCGACGTCGTGCCATCCGGTGAAAAGGTTTGAGGCGTTCCACTCACTTTGGCCGTGACGCAAGAGAATCAGTGTGTGCGACATGCCAACACAGTAGTAAATAGCCGCTATGGCCATGACAACCGCCATCGAGAGTTATCACACAACACCCGCCGTCGCGAGGCATTGCGATTGTTTGGTCAGTCGGTGGTGCACTCCTCGGCGAGAGTTACTTCGCTCAAGTGAGGGCCCGCCTCATGGATAGTGATCCGCTCGTCAAGGTTCGGTTGGTGCCTGCCGCCAATCCGTTCCGCAGCGCCGTTAAAAGTACGAGCGCTTGTACATGGCAGCGTCGCGGCTAAGCCATGTTTTGTGGGGCGGCTGGTGGGGTAAACACTTAGAATTGAGGTAGTGGGAGGGGTGCGTTTTGGCGCGCCTGCAACCCGCTAAAACCTCATCAATAAAATCTAAAATGAAAGGTTGTCAATACCGCACTCAACTTTTATGATGGTAACAGTTCAAGTTGTCTAACACGTAGAGGTAACACACATGTCAAAGGCCGTCGGTATCGACCTCGGCACCACTAACTCGGTCGTCAGTGTCTTAGAAGCTGGCGAGCCAGTGGTCATCCCTAACTCCGAAGGCAGTCGTACTAGCCCTTCGGTTGTTGCATTCTCCAAAAACGGCGAAGTGCTGGTCGGCGAAGTAGCCAAGCGCCAAGCCATTACCAACCCCGAGCGCACCATTCGTTCGGTGAAGCGCCACATGGGTACTAACTGGACCATCGACATCGACGGTAAGGCCTATACCCCACAAGAAATCTCAGCTCGTACTTTGCAGAAGCTAAAGCGCGACGCCGAGGCCTACCTGGGCGACACCGTCACCCAGGCCGTTATCACCGTGCCAGCCTATTTCGATGATGCCCAGCGCACCGCTACCAAAGAAGCGGGCCAAATCGCAGGTCTCGAAGTGCTTCGTATTATTAACGAGCCCACCGCAGCCGCGTTGGCTTATGGCCTCGATAAAGAAGGCACCGACCAAACCATCCTAGTTTTCGACTTGGGCGGCGGTACTTTCGACGTTTCCGTGCTGGAAATTGGCGACGGCGTGTTCGAAGTTAAGTCCACCCATGGCGATACCAGCCTGGGCGGCGACGATTGGGATCAACGCATTATCGACTGGCTAACCACTTCGTTTAAGGGTGATCATGGGGTCGATCTTTCCAATGATGCTATGGCCGTGCAGCGCTTGAAAGAAGCAGCTGAGAAAGCCAAGATCGAACTTTCGCAGGTTCAACAAACCCAAATCAACCTGCCTTTCATTACCGCTACCGACGCTGGTCCACTTCACCTCGACTACCAGTTGAGCCGGGCCAAGTTCCAAGAACTAACCGCCGATCTACTTGATCGTTGCCGGGTACCTTTCGAACAAGCCATTAAAGATGCTGGTTTGGAAAAGGGTCAGATTGACCACGTGATTTTGGTGGGTGGTTCTACCCGTATGCCCGCCGTTTCCGATTTGGTCACCGATATGACCGGGAAAGAAGCCAACAAGTCGGTTAACCCCGACGAAGTGGTCGCGGTTGGTGCTGCTGTTCAAGCTGGTGTGTTGAAGGGTGACGTTAAAGACGTTCTGCTCCTTGATGTGACCCCGTTGTCGCTTGGTATTGAAACCAAGGGTGGCGTGATGACCAAACTGATCGAGCGCAACACCACTATTCCCACTCGCCGCACCGAGGTGTTCACCACGGCTGAAGATATGCAGCCTTCGGTGGAAATCCATGTGCTCCAAGGCGAGCGCGAGATGGCGCAGTTCAACAAAACTTTGGGCAAGTTCCAACTGGTTGATCTGCCTCCAGCTCCCCGTGGTGTGCCTCAAATTGAGGTCACGTTCGACATTGACGCCAACGGTATTGTGCATGTGTCGGCTAAAGACCGTGCCACTAATAAGGAACAGTCGATGACCATCACCGGTCAGTCGTCGCTTGACAAAGACGCCATTAACCAAATGGTGAAAGATGCCGAGGCACACGCCGAGGAAGACCGCAAGCGCCGTGATGAGGTTGAGGTGCGTAACAACGCCGACACCTTGGTTTACCAAACCGAAAAGGTGTTGCGTGAACAGGGCGACAAGGTTGAAGGTGACGAAAAAGCCAAGGTTGAAGCCAGTTTGGCTGAGCTGAAAGAAGCTCTGGCGGGCTCCGATCTTGATGCCATTCGTACCGGCACCGAAGCTCTGATGACTGCCAGCCAAAGCTTTACCCAGCGTTTGTATGAACAAGCGGCTGCCGACCAGTCAGCTGGCGAAGCAGGCGGTGGTACTGGTGCTGGCGATGCTCCATCGGATGACGATGTGGTTGATGCTGAGATCATCGACGCCGAGGTGGTTGATGAGGAGGAGGCGTGAGTAACGCCGACCCGAATGACCGCCCGGTAGGCGACCAAAGCGAAGCGCAAGAGCCAAACTCGGGGGCGGCTAACCCTGCCTCCGGTGGCCCCGGTGCTTCCGGCCCTAGCCCGGGCCCTGGTGGTGGTAGTGGTGCTGGCTCTCGTGCTGCGGGCAGCGGCGGTTCAGGTGGAATCGCTCCTCCAGGTGGCCAAGCGGGCGCAGCGGGCGGTGATGCCGATTCTGGTGATGAGGGTGGCATTCCCGATGATTTGGAAACCCTTACCGCTAACACCCTTGACCAGCTAGAAGCTGTGGTGGCTGAACGTGACACTTATCTCGATCGGCTACAACGACTGCAAGCCGATTTCGAGAACTACAAGAAACGTGTTGCACGCGACAGCCAACTAGCGGTTGACAACGCTACCGGTCGCATGGCCGAGGCGTTGGTGCCAGTGCTCGATTCTTGTGATGCTGGCGTGGCGCATGGCTCTACCGAGGTGGTGCCGGTGCTGAACGCTCTCTTGGGTGCGCTGGCGGCACAGGGTTTAGAGCGTGTCGATCCGTTGAATGAACCGTTCGATCCGAACTTGCATGAAGCCGTGATGTTTGAAGCGGCCGATGGTGATGAGGGCGAGCATCTGGTGGTTGAAGTCATGCGCCCTGGTTATGTGTGGAAAGGCCAAGTGCTACGTGCAGCCATGGTGAAGGTGAAGGGCTAAGCGAAGGTGGAGGGCTAATTACCCTGGCTACCTGCGCTAATAGATGAGGTATTGAAGGCCTCTGGTGAAGCAACGTCAAAGTAACGAAGAAATGGAGGAGGTGTAGTGGCAGCTCAGCGAGAATGGTTTGAAAAGGACTATTACCAGGTCCTTGGCGTGTCGGACACGGCAACGCAGAAAGAAATAACGTCGGCCTATCGGAAGCTGGCTCGCCAACTACACCCCGACGCTAACCCCGATGACGCCACGGCGGAAGAGCGTTTCAAAGAGGTATCGGCCGCTTATGATGTGGTGGGCGATGCCGAGAAACGCAAAGAATACGACGAGGTTCGTCGGTTGGGGCCCATGGGCGCTGCGGGTGGTCCGGGTGGCTTTGGCGGCTTTGCGCCAGGTGGTGCCAATTTTGGTGATGGCACCACAGGGTTCACCTTCACCACCGATGATTTAGGCAACCTTTTGGGTGGGCTGTTTAACCGTGGCCGTGGTGGTCGCGGTGGGCCCACAGCGCCTGGTGGAACCGCTGGTGGCGGTGTTCGCCAAGGGGTTAAAGGTGCCGACATTGAAGCCGAGTTGCATCTCGATTTTACCGAAGCCGTGGGTGGGGTTACCACCGAAGTGAACCTGGTTTCTGACGTTCGTTGTGAAACCTGTTCCGGTTCGGGCTCTAAACCTGGCACTAGCCCTAAAATCTGTTCTCGCTGTGGCGGTAAAGGCAGCTTGGATGACAACCAAGGTTTCTTCTCGTTCAGCCAACCTTGCCCAGCTTGTGGTGGGCGCGGCACGGTAATTGAAGAGGCCTGCCCCACTTGTCATGGCAGCGGTACCGAGCGGAAATCACGTGCCGTTAAGGTTCGTATTCCGGCTGGGGTTGATGATGGGCAGCGTATTCGTTTAGCTGGCCGGGGTGGCCCTGGTCGCAACGGTGGTCCGGCTGGAGATCTGTTCGTAACGGTTCGGGTCGAACCACACGCAATCTTTGGCCGTAGTGGCAAAAACCTAACTTTGGTAGCACCAATTACCTACCCCGAAGCTGTTTTAGGGGCCAACATCAAGGTGCCGACCCTGGGCGGTTCACCGGTCACTTTGAAGGTGCCTGCTGGTACTCCCTCAGGGCGAACATTTCGGGTGAAAGGCCGGGGTGTGGTGCCAACTAAGGGCACCAAGGGTGATTTGTTGGTGACGGTTGAAGTGGCGGTACCGAAGAAGCTGAGCGATGAAGAACGCACTGCTATTAAGGCTTTGGCCGATGTTCAATCCGATGAATCTCCTCGTGCTCATTTAGGAGTGTGAAGTGATGGCACAGCATGAATCTAAATATTCAGACCGGGCCGTCTATGTAATTTCTGTGGCGGCCGAGCTGGCCGGTGTTCATCCACAAACTTTGCGTATTTATGAACGTAAAGGTTTGGTAGAGCCGGCCCGCACCGACGGTGGTAATCGCCGCTATAGCGATGCTGATGTGCGGTTGTTGCGCCGCATTCAAGCGCTCACCAACGACGGGTTAAACCTAGAAGGGGTGAAGCGGGTGCTCGAAATGGAAGCCGAAATGGACCGTTTGCGGGCCGAGTTGGTGGCGTTGCAACGCCAAGCGGAAGAGGCGGTGGAAGCTGCGCATCGGCAGTATCGGCGTGATTTAGTGCCGGTGAGCCAAGCGGTAGTGCTGTACGACCCTCGCCGTCGTCGCCGCCGCTAGCACGTAAACGGCCCCGAATAAGGCGCCCGGCACACAGCCACAACAAGGCGTAGGACACGTCTTTAGAGATCTGGAATCTGACCCTGTGTGTCTCGAATCTCATTCAACCGGTGAACCTCTTGCTCAACCGCATCATGGTGAACCTGGAGGTGAGCCTTGTTAGAACCAGGTAGGTAGAGCTTCGTGGGCCATCTCTTATCGGCACAAAGTGCAGTGGCTAGTTCACAAACTTGCGATAGTTGCACAGGTGCTAGGCCCTGTATTTGGTCGAGAATGTTGTCGCCGCTCCGTTGGAGCGCGACATCGAGCCAAAAAAGTGGATAACCACCGCCATGGTCAAAACCTCGTAGCTCTACCTCACCGTCAAAATAGATTTGGGTCTCACTTTCGGCCTCGGCAATAAGCCAAGCAGCTTCTAAACTGAGTACAAATTTGCGGGCCGATGCATATTGAACAATGCGAAAGCCAAGGTCCATTCCTGGACCAATGAAATCCAGCCAAAGAGCTTTTGATGAGTCGCCTTTCCCAATTGCATCGATTAGCGACCGGTTGTTCTCTTCAGGTGCCTTGTCGGGGTCGAACCACGCTGGAGTTAACGATGAAGGGGTCGACATGACAGCGATAGCTCGGTCGGGTAGCGGAAAGGTTGCCACCCAAGCGCCACCTTTTAACGCTAACTGATTTTTGCCACTTACAACCTCGTTAGACCAATGTGCAAGTGCCGCAACGAAACTCTTAATGGCTACTGCGGCGTGTGCTTCTTCTTTGATCAAACACGAAAAGACGAGCTCATCGCCTAGGGCCTTCCACAGTTCGATGGGATCAGGAATAACAGAGCTAGCCGATTGATCTGGACCCGATGTCTCAATGAGTTTTTCGGCTAGCAAGCTTGGAAATTGTTGGTAGAAGCCGAGCGTTGTGTTCAGCCAACCCTCGGGATCGCGTTGTTTGAACGCGGTCGAACCCACCAGGTCGGCCGAAAGGAATAGCCGCGAGGTCCCAGTATCGTGATCTTGCATGTTTCGGTTTTTATTTTTAAACGTTGAGAACTTGACGCCGTACATCTGCGGCGGATTTTGAAACCTGAAATTGCCGTACGACAGCATCAAGTCTTGCGTCATGGGTGAGGTGTCGATGCTCATACCAAAAATCGCGGAATGCTTTTTCTGGCATTAGGAGCGCACCTGCGAAAGCGTTGGCTTCGGTTTCTTGCCGCGATTGTCCATAGCGGCGATAGGCCTTTGTTTCCTCGGCATGAGGGTAGTGCAGGACGAGGTGGCCAAGCTCGTGGGCAATCGTGAAACGATCACGTCGGTACGAAGTGTTGATAGGAAGAAAAACCGTAAATGAGCCGTCATCCTTTATGCGAAGCGACTCGGGATCGGCTTCTTCGGTGTAACGAACCTCAATGGAACCTCTGAGGCGGTGCAGCAAGTCTTCCACTTTGATGGGTGGTTCAAACTGTCGACCGAAGTGTTTGGCCAGCAGTTCCTGTGCTTTTTCTTCAATCTGGCTGATGGTTAAATTCTGCATTTCCCCAGTCCTTAACAATGCAGGTTGCACCAAGATTATCGGGCTAACGATTGAGGCCGTAAGACAAGTTTCGATAGCTGGTTAGCCAAGCATTCTATCGACTTAGAGCCAGTGCTATTAAGTGTATATCAAAGATAGCTACTAGCTGTGACACTTTGTTACGCCGGATACGTTAGGTGTTTTAACAAGCCGAGCTTGTGAAGTGCTCAATTGGTCTATGTGCCCAAGAAGCAGAAGCAAAGCGGGCGCTGGGGACCAAACGGGCTTTTAGAACGATGAAGGTGATGAAGATCAGCACTACACCGGTTGGCGAGCTTCTACGGGCTTGGAGGACTAGACGACAGTTAAGTCAGCTCCAGTTGGCGGTCCGTGCCAACGTGTCAACCCGCCATCTGAGCTACTTGGAGACGGGGCGGTCAAAGCCAACGCTCACGATGATTGAGCGTCTCGCAGACCACTTAGAGATTCCACTTCGAGAGCGTAACCAGTTAATGCTTGCGGCAGGTCTTGCACCGATTTATCCCGAGCGCGGGCTCGACGCCCCAGAGTTGCTGGCGGTGAGTAAGGCACTGCAGTCGCTGATGGAAGCCCACACGCCGTTTCCCGCTCTCATCCTCGACCGGTGGTGGAATATTGTCGATCGCAACGCCGCGACTGATTTCCTGCTCGATGGCTGCGCTACCTATCTCCTTGAGTCTCCACTTAACGCATTGCGGCTGACCTTGCACCCCGACGGCCTAGCTCCTCGTATCGCGAACCTTGGCCAGTGGCGGGCGCATCTACTTTCCCAGGTGCAGAGCAGGTCTGAACGTGATGGAGACCCCCGGCTGCGTGATCTTGTAGCGGAAGTTTCCTCCTACCCAGGTGAAGACGTTGGGCGACCGGTGCTAACCGACGTCGTTCTACCGCTCGAAATCACCGTCGGTGGCGCAGAGCTACGATTTTTTAGTGTCTCCGCCATGGTTGAATCAGCACTGGATGTCACCGTAGACGAGTTGCGAATCGAGGCGTTCTACCCAGCCGATGAGTTCACGAGAAACTCTATTATCGTGATGTCATGAGGGATAGGGCCTTGATAATTTTGAGAGCATGACCTGGGAGGTTATCGACAGGCGCTGATGAAGAGACCACGCTGGATCGCCAAGAAGCCAGTCGTCTCAAACTTTGAGGAGTGAGTCCAACATGCACCCGCTTGCACAGCACTGGATCGAGAATGTCGTTCTCCAATCACCCGTAGCGCGGGCCCTGGGCATTTCGGTACGATCGGCAGAAGTAGATCAAGTTACGCTGACGATGCCGTTTTCTGAAGAACTGACCACTATTCCCAACGTGCTGCATGGGGGCGTCATCGCTACTTTGATCGACATTGTGGGTGCTGCCGCCTCGGCATCTGGCATCTCGCCCGATGATGAAGCCTCCGGAGGTGCGACGGCAAACCTCGCAGTGAACTACCTAGTCTCAGCACAAACCGACCTCACGGCGGCAGGCAAGGTTGTGCACCGGACTCGTTCGGCGACGCTCACTGAAGTGCACGTTACAGATGCCAACGAGAATCTTGTGGCAACCGGACAGGTGAACAGCCGCATTTTTCGATAACGCAACGGAAACAAGCCACCGCTGCTGCCAACCCGGCGCCTACGGCTGCCGCAAGATGAACCGACCCAGCTCGCCTTGGCATGAAACTGCAACAAAAACTGTTGAATGAATTAGAAGCGCTTGGCAGAAACCTGCGAGCCAGGCGGGTGCGGCATTGTTAATTGAATCGTGTTCTTCGAGTTTGTTTTCTAGGTTAATTTTTAGAAGAAAGTGTGATGTCAATGGCTCTTGATCCCAATCATTGGACCTTAAAAACCCAAGAGGCAGTTAACGCGGCTATTAGTGCCGCCCGAGATAATTCGAACCCCGAAGTTACCCCCGACCATTTGGTGGCGGCCCTGCTGGGTCAAGAAGAAGGCGTCGTCCTTCCGATTCTGCAAAAGCTGGGGGTCACCCCGCTTAGCTTGCGGAATAAAACCAACGACGCCATCGACAAACTGCCAAAGGCCTATGGTTCAGAAGCCAGGGCGTCACGAGATTTCACCCGCACCCTTGATGAGGCCGACAAGGCTCGGGCCGAGCTGGGTGATGAATACATCTCTACCGAACACCTACTGCTAGCGCTAGCCGACCATCTCCAGATCAACCGTGAAGACCTGTTGGTGGCCTTGCGTGAGGTGCGGGGTAGCCACCGGGTCACCAGCCAGAACCCAGAAGACCAGTATCAGGCCCTAGAAAAATATGGCCGCGATCTCACCGAAGCCGCTCGGGCGGGCAAGCTCGACCCGGTTATTGGTCGTGATGAAGAGATCCGCCGCACCATTCAGGTGCTTAGCCGTCGCACCAAAAACAACCCGGTTCTTATCGGTGAGCCTGGTGTGGGTAAAACCGCCATTGTGGAGGGCCTAGCGGGCCGTATTGCCGAGGGTGATGTGCCCGAGAGCTTAAAGAACAAGCGACTTATCTCGCTCGACCTTTCTTCTATGGTGGCCGGTGCCAAATATCGGGGTGAGTTTGAAGAGCGCTTAAAGGCGGTCTTGAAGGAAATTACCGATGCTGAGGGCGAAGTGATTACCTTTATCGACGAGCTGCACACCATTGTGGGTGCCGGGGCTGCCGAAGGCGCCATGGATGCGGGCAACATGATTAAACCCATGCTGGCCCGTGGCGAGCTGCGCATGATTGGCGCTACCACGCTCGACGAGTTTCGTGAACATATTGAAAAAGACCCGGCCCTTGAACGTCGTTTCCAACAGGTTTTTGTGGGTGAACCCACTGTGGAAGATTCCATTGGCATTCTGCGCGGCTTAAAAGAGCGTTACGAGGTTCACCACGGGGTACGGATTCAAGACGCGGCGCTCGTGGCGGCGGGCGTGTTGTCTGATCGCTATATAACTGGGCGGTTCTTGCCCGATAAAGCTATCGACTTGGTGGATGAGGCGGCTTCTAAGCTGCGGATCGAGATCGACTCGATGCCCACCGAGATAGATGTGGTCGAGCGACGCATCCGCCAACTCGAAATTGAGCGGGTAGCGCTGGCTAAAGAAACCGATGCCGCTTCGGCAGAGCGTCTAAGTGCTCTTGATGCCGAGCTTGCGGAACTGCGCGAGCAAAAGTCGGGCATGGTGGCGCATTGGCAGGCCGAAAAAGACGCCATTTCTCGGATTCAAGAGTTGAAGTCAACCCTGGAATCCAAACGAGTTGAGCTTGAACGTGAAGATGACTTAGAGCGTGCCGCTGAAATTCGATATGGGCAGCTGCCGGCGCTTGAGCGTGAGGTGGAAGAAGCCACCGAGGCGTTGGCGGTGTTGCAGGCCGATGAGAAGATGCTGAAAGAAGAGGTCGACGAGGAAGACATTGCCGAGGTGGTGTCGAAGTGGACTGGGGTGCCGGTTTCTCGTTTGATGGAAGGCGAGATGGCCAAACTGGTTCGTCTTGAAGAGGTACTAGGAGAACGGGTTATTGGCCAAGAAGCCGCCGTTGGTGTGGTGGCGAATGCTATTCGTCGTAGCCGGGCCGGGCTTTCCGACCCTGATCGGCCAATTGGTTCGTTCCTGTTCTTGGGCCCCACTGGAGTGGGTAAAACCGAGTTGGCCCGTTCGTTGGCTGATTTCCTCTTTGATGATGAGCGGGCCATGGTGCGCATCGACATGTCGGAGTACATGGAGAAGCATTCGGTTAGTCGCCTAATTGGTGCCCCTCCGGGTTATGTGGGTTACGACGAAGGTGGCCAGCTAACCGAAGCGGTGCGGCGCAGGCCCTATGCGGTGGTGTTGCTGGATGAAATTGAGAAGGCGCACGCCGATGTATTCAACGTGTTGTTGCAACTGTTGGATGATGGGCGACTAACCGATGGTCAGGGCCGCACGGTGAATTTCACCAACGTGGTGCTTATCATGACCTCGAACCTGCCTGGCGATCCGCGTGATTTCTTTAAGCCCGAGTTCATCAACCGGGTGGACGACATTGTGCGTTTCCGTGCCCTAGACGAAGACGATCTGCGCCGGATTATTGATATTCAGCTAGATCGGTTGCGGGTGCGTTTGGCTGAGCGCCGTATAACGCTGGTGGTTAGTAGTGAAGCGTCAGCACATTTGGCAGCGCTTGGTTATGATCCGGCTTTTGGGGCTCGGCCATTGAAGCGGGTTATCCAGCGTGAGTTGGGCGATGCTTTGGCGCTGATGATTCTCGATGGCCAGGTGGCCGATGGTGCCACAGTGAAGGTGAGTGTTGTCGATGGCGAGCTGCACATTTCAGGGGCTTGAACTACTTTTCAGCGAGCTTCTGGGTTGAATTAAAAGAGTAATTATCACTGTGAGTGGCCAACGGGTAAACCTCTGGCCACTCTAGGTGGTTGTAGCTTAAACCCGCTTCTACCTGGGCATTTGTAAAGAAATAGGGCTGAATTTACCGTCTTGTTGGTGGTTCAGCCGTATAAGTCATTCGGCCTAATATTGGTTCGGGCTATGGCTTTTACCACTCTGAGTGGTTAACTTGTGTTGTGTCAGTCACAGCCCTTTGGGTGTTTTGGCTGGCAGGGGAGTGTTGATCCACAGGCTGCTAACTGGTCGCTTGAGCTTGTGGGGAGCGAGAGCGAACCCGGCCCCGACGTTAAGCCGGGTGCTGTGGGATTTGGTATCCGGTGACATTTTGTAAGTCACGTCTAGGAGACCATTTATGGGTACGAACCCCAAGTCTCGACCGGATGCCGGTCGAGGCAAGATATTAAGCACCGCCCTGCTGGCCCTGGCGCTGCTTGCAAGCCTTGTAACCTTCTCACCCTTAGCCGATGCTGGTGCCCGAGGCGGACACGAAGGCAGTGGTGGCAAGAACGAGTGCTCGGTTCAAGTTGAGCAACGCATGTACAAGCGCCCTACGACCGTAACCCAACATCAATATGAGAAGTGGGTTAAGGGAGTGTTCCAAGAAAAGAGCGGTTGGTGGTGGACCACTTACGACACGTTCGATTGGGAGGATTACCCCGGCGCTGGCCCAGTCTGGGGTCAACCCAGCCCTTCCGAAGGATCACACAACGCAGTGCTGGAAGAATGGGAAACTGGGTCTTGGTGGGATAAGACGTACTACCGGAAGATAACTACCGAATATAAGTATGTTGCCACCGGAGTTACTCGTGAGGTGGACGGCCCACCCGAAACGACCGGTTACCGGAGTACACCGCCAGACGGTGACGGGTGGCAGCCCTTTGGTAATGCAAAGACCGTGAATGAGCCGATCGACTGCCCCACCGCGTCGGCTACACCTGCCACCTGTGACGCTCCCGGTGTGATCACCAAGTCTGTATCGGACTACTACACCTGGCATGAGACCGTAGAGAACGGGAAAACAAAGGTCACGGCGACGCCCGCTGCGAATGTAACCTTTGGGAATAATGTTCAGAGAACCTGGACGTTCAGTATTGCGAAGTTGACTGGCAAGCAGTGTAAGACCCCGGTGGTTCCCGTAACTCCTACAGTCAACCCGGCTACCTGTGACGATCCAGCATCGTTGAACCTCCCACAGACTCCCGGTATCAACTACACCACCTCAAAACAGAATGGTTGGACCACGGTAACGGCCTCTTTGCAAGATAGTTACAAGTGGGGCTCGGACATTCCTAGTGGGTGGAATAAGAAAGGTCGCAGCTACATCTGGAAGACCGAACTTGATCCCAAGGATTCGGGCCAGGAATGCGCCGAAAAGCCTGAGGACACCACTCGCACTGATGTGATTGAGACCCTCTCATGCGATGCTGAAAAGTGGACGATTGTAACGACCTCGTACGAGACGCCGTTCGTCTGGAGTGACGCGGAAGGCAAGTATGTCCCTGGCGAAGAAGTCCCGGTTGGCGAGCCAGTGACGACATATCGTGAAGCAACCTACGAGGAGCTCGTTGAAGGCGGGTGCACATATCTGGTGCAACCATCTAAGACCTGGGACTTTGGTGAAGGAAACAGCGTACCGTCTGATGGCGAAGCCCGGATTACCATCACGGCCGGAGAGCTTTCCAAGACGTGGCGGTTTAACACGCAAGGAGAAATGCTCGGCGACGAGGATACCAAGGCTCCGCTTGAAGTGCCTATGGGCACTGACTATGAGGTAAGCGAAACTTTCACTAACCCAAGCGGCTGGTCTTGTGAAATGGTTGAAATGCCTGTTGTTCCACGGGCAGCCAACGTCATTGAAGATGTGGACGTTCACAACCGTTGCACCATTGTGACAATCCCCACCATTCCAGAGCAGCCCACCACGTCAACGGTTCCGCCCACCACCTCAACCACTGAAGAGGTTGGCGGCATTGATGAAGAGCCAACCACCACCACCGAGGCACCAACCACTACCGAGCCTGAAGTGCTCGACACAGTGGTAACGCCTACCACGGTTGCGAAGCAGACCTTGCCAAAGACTGGTTCTAACACCTCAACCGTGTTGAGCCTGGCTGGTGCATTGCTTACCGCCGGAGCTGCCTTCGTGTTGTTTGGTCGCCGCCGTTTCAACGCCAGCAACTAAACAAGTTGACTGCTTAATATCAACAAAATTGAATAGTTAGCACTTAGTGCGGGGCTCACATGGGCCCCGCACTTTTGTTTGCTGAAGCATGAGCGATCTGCCGGCGTTGGTGTTTTGCTGGACGGTCAATCGAGAGATGTAACCACTCTGCGTGGTGATATTCGGTAATGATGGTTGCTCTTGGTGGCACTTGAGCGTAAGTGGTTAGCTCTAGACGGCCTGGCAAAGGCAGATTTATAGGTTTCAAGCGGAGAGCCGAGTAGTCCTTTAGGCTCATCGGTGTTTTGTCTATAGACATTCTCACTGTGAGTGGTTAATGTTGTACGTGGTAATCGGATCGCGTTTGTGTTGATTTGATTACCGGGGAGCATCGACGCACAGACTGCTAATTGGTCGCTTAGGTCTGTGTCGAGCTAGAGCGAACCCGGCCCCGACGTTAAGCCGGGTGCTGTGGGATTTGGTATCCGGTGACAAAAGAGAGTCACGTCAAGGAGACCGACCAAATGGGAATTAGTCCCAAGCCGAAGCCAGATGCGGGCCGAGGCAAGATATTAAGCACCGCCCTGCTGGCCCTGGCGCTGCTTGCAAGCCTTGTAACCTTCTCACCTTTCGCCGAAGCTTACACAGGTGGTGGCGGCCAAGGAAACGGAAAGAATAATCCGGGCAACAACATCACCATTTGCCACAACAACAATGCAAATTCATGGACCACTAATTCACCCAACGCAAATGGAATTGTTAACGGCCACGATAGCCACCGAAACGACATTATTCCTTCGTTCGAATATCAGTCTGGTCAGCAGACGAAAACATATAAAGGGAAGAATTTAGGTAAGGTCTTTACTGGCCCGAATGGGGAATCAGCTACTGGAGCTGAAATTCTAGCTAACGGCTGCAAGCTTCCTGCGCCTAATCCTCCCGGACCGAAGGTGACGCATTCGGAATGGGTTGATGGTGACCTAGATTGTGAGGGTCAGGTTGTACACCAGACGCGCACCATGACCACGACCCCGTACAAGTGGGTCAACCACCCGAATCATAAAACGTGGGTGTTGGATCACAAGAATGCCACAACGGAAACAGAAAACGGCACTCGTGAATTAACAAGTGAAGAACAAGTGTCTTGTACGCCTGATCCCGTCGTAGAGTTCATCACTGTTGCTTGGCGGCTTCCAGACAACTACGCAGACGGACATGGAACCCGTGAACCGAATGCCAACTGGGATTCGATCTGGGCCGGCGGTCAAGCGTTTGTCACCAGTCAAGTAACTACGCCGGATTACCTCCTGGACGTTCTGGATAGCAATGAAGCTGTTCTAGAGGTGTTGGCTGAGTGCGGTGCTCTTCAGATTGATATCTACCGTTACACTACTCAAGCCGATAAGAATGCGGTTGCTGCTCTTTGGGAGGATGGCAAGCTCACGAACGACGGATCTCCGGAAGACTCAGGTTTGCATCCGGTAACCGGGCTGAACCAGGGCTGGAAGTTCCTCTGGACCGCTGAAGATTGTGAAGACGAACCCGAACCAGAGCCAGAAACTTGGTCTTTGGAAGTATCCAAAGACATTCCGAATGTTTCAGGCGTAGAGCTACCCAGCTCGGAGGAGCCTCGTTTTACGGTTTCAATCTCATGCGAGGTTGAAGACGGTGTTCCATATATCGCCACTCAAACCTTTGATGTGGGTCAGCGCGCCTTCTTCGACAATATTCCCGAAGGAGCAAGCCCCTGCACGGTAACGGAAACGACTCCGTCTGACTCGCTGTTGCCTGCTGGGTACCGGTGGAGCAGTCCTAGCTACACTGTCGATGCGCAAAATCCAAATCAGTCATCGGCGGTTGTTGGCAAGGACGATGAGACATACTGCTTGCATCCAGTAAGTGGTGATGGGGTGATCGTTCCCTTTGCAGGTGGAATCGCGGATCGGTGCGTAGTTGTAACCAACACCTTTGGTGAGATTCCACCACCTACGCCGACCATTCCAGAGCAGCCCACCAGCACCACCTCGACCACTGAAGAGGTTGGTGGCATTGATGAAGAGCCAACCACCACTACCGAGGCACCAACCACCACCGAGCCTGAAGTGCTCGACACAGTGGTAACGCCTACCACGGTTGCCAAGCAGACCTTGCCCAAGACTGGTTCTAACACCTCAACCGTGTTGAGCCTGGCTGGTGTGCTGATGACTGCTGGAGCTGCCTTCGTGTTGTTTGGCCGCCGTCGTTTCAACGCTGGCAACTAAATAGCAGCACTAGGCACTTCTGAATTACACAACTAAATAAGCAGTACTAACGGAGGGCTCTCATGGGGCTCTCCGTTTGATTTTTCGTCCAATATGACAAAAACCTATCGACGCGACATGAAATCGTAATGTATTCTTGAAACGCCACCCGTTTCAGGGTGACTGGGGATGCATAGATCCGCAGGCCACTAACTGGTCGCCTGAACCTGCGGGGAGCGAAGACGAACCCGGCCCCAAACCATGCCGGGTGCCGCGCCTATGGGTGTCCGGTGACAATTGAATAGTCACACTTAGGAGCCCACCATGGCTAATACTCCTATTCCTAAGCCCAATGGAGGCAGAGGAAAACCCATAAGCGCCTTGTTATTGACCTTGGCGATGTTGGCAGCATTCGTTGGTTTCGCGCCCTTCGCTAGTGCCCATCACGCCGAGGTTTCTGCTACTGCGGCATGCCCAGTTAACGGCAACTACACGGTTACCTACACCGCCAAATCATGGGATCTAAGTTCCGGGTCGGCGCAGCTCAAATACTCAAGTGATTCGGGTAAGTCGGGCAAGGTGCAGGTGCAATACCGGATTGGTAATGGTTCGTGGCAGAACCTTCCCGATGGAGAATTCACTAGTGACAATGGCCGCCAATTCACCGGAACTTTCAGCGTGCCTGCGGGTGTCAACGCCACTGTTCAGGTGCGAGACCAGGGTTATTGGAGCAACGGAGTCAAAGCCGACGGCAACTGGCGCAAAGCAACTGTTACCCCCAAGACGGGCTGTACTGAAACCGTAACGCCCACCACACCAACCGTTTCACGAACCGGTGAATGCGAAGCTAAGGATCAGGTAACCGTGCCCGAGAGCACGAACCAAATCACCTACACCTCGTCCACCAAAAATGGTGTGGTTACTGTGGTTGCTAAAGCGAACAATGGCTTCGTGTTTCCATCCACCGTGCCCACAGAAATGGCCTCACAAGGATGGGCGAAAGGTGAGGGCGGCAAGTGGGTTTTCACCTATCAGCTAGGTCGAAACGAACCGTGCCCGAAGACCAGAATGGTAATACCCGAAAAATATTGGGATTTCGGGGATATCCCTGAAGGTGCCATTCCAGCTGATGGCTCCGCCACTGTGACCATCACGGTAAGCGAGGGTGAAACCACCTACACCAAGTCGTGGACGTTCGACACCAGCGGTAATTTTGTTGGCGACAGCACACCCTTGGAAATGCCAGAGTCCGTGGAGATCGACTTTGATGATGTGGGTGAAACCTTCATCAACCCCGACGGTTGGAGCTGCTCACGCAGTGAGCTTATGCCGGTGTCCGGCAACTATCACGGTGGTAACAACCGCCCAACCGAAGTGGTGCCAGTGCGCAACGTGTGTACCCGTCGACCACCGGTAACAATTCCACCACCAGTAACCGTGCCACCCACCACTAGTTCCACAACCACATCGTCAACCACCTCCACCACTGAAGAAGTGGGTGGAATTGACGAAACGCCCAGCACTTCAACAACTGAGGAAGTGCTCGACACCGTCGTTACTCCAACCACCGTTGCTCAACGGCGTTTGCCCCGAACAGGTACCAACTCAACGACGGCGTTGAGCCTGGCCGGAGCGCTAGTAACGGCCGGTGCCGCATTCGTATTGTTCAGCCGGAGGCGTTTCCACACTGACCACTAATTGTGACAGCTGTATTGGTTGTTTCGGTCTCGGTGCTTGCCAGGCCAGAAACAATGAGCACGGCCACAATTAACTGCTAGATGCGAAGTACCTGGTGGGGAGCTAAATTTGGCTCCCCACCATACTTTTTGCAACATGTTAGAAGACTTCGAAACCACTCTTAGTGGTTGGCGTGGCGCATTTCACGCGCTCAGTGTGGCCGGCGCTATTTGGCCTGCAAGCTGGGCTTATGCCGAAATTGGTCGTTCTCAGGTGTGAAGAAGCCCGAATTTAGGCATAGTCCGAACGACCTAATATGGCGCTCGCCTATGGCTTTTCTCACTCTACGTGGTTAACTTGTTTCTTGTCATTAGTGGCCCTACCAGGGTTAATGATGGCAGGGGAGTTTTGATCCACAGGTCGCTAACTGGTCGCTTGAGCTTGTGGGGAACTAGAGCGAACCCGGCCCCAACGTGAACAAGTTGAGCTAGTTACCGATAGCTCAATATCCGTAACGTTAAGGAGGCCACTCGTGGCAACCCCCGAAAGACTTCGCTCGGACGCCGGGCGAGGCAAGATAGCGACCATCGCTGGTGTAGTGCTGATGCTTATCGCCAGCCTCGTAGCATTCTCCCCCATAGCCGACGCCGCAACCACCGCTACCTTCGATAGCACTATTTATTATAAGAAGGTTAGTGGACCGTACAATGGGGGGTCGCTTAGTAATCAGGTAGCTGGACTTATGCGGGTGACTCTAACGGGTGGTCAAAAAGCATATGTTTACTGCATTGACATACACCATAGTATTGGTAATGGGAACTCGTTACCGGAAGTTGACTGGGCCACATCTAGAATTAATAACCTAAATATAATTACAGGTATTTTACATACTTATGACGCGCTAAATGGTTCGAAGGGACCAGAACATTTCAAGCTGGTTGGTGACGAGAACGAGCGAGCAGCGGGCATCCAAGCAGCAATCTGGCATTATTCTGACGGCTTTTCGTTAACGTCATGGGAATCACAGAACGTCAAAACCAACTACGACACGATTCTTGGTGCGGTGAATGCTAACGCCATAATTAGCGGCAATGAGCCTGCCCCAAGCCTGAGCATTGACCCAACCAGTGGCAGTGGTTATGTCGGTGACTTGGTAGGACCGTTCACTATCGCTACGACAGGTTTAAGTGTCACACTGAGTGCCTCCGGTGCTTCCATTGTCGACGCGGGTGGAGCAACATTCAGCGGACCATATAGCGACAGTACAAGCTTTTACCTCAAGCGGAATGGGAGCGGCGCTGGCCAGGCGTCAGTTACAGCGTCAACGTCGGCCACAATTCACAGTGGACGTGTTTTCGCTCTCTTTGGCCAAGATAACAAACCGAAATATCAGCGGCTCATCATGGCTGAGAACGCAACAGGCAGAAGCACCGCTACTGCAACCGCGAATTGGACTGAACCGCCGGTACCGGTTGGTTCATTGAAAGTCACCAAGATCGTTGACGGAACTGTTGATAACCAGGGTGGTGACGTTACTGCCCGCACGTTCACCATCGAAGTAACTGACAGTGATAACAATGTCGTGGGGTCTGGCGAGATTAAGCATAACGAATCATTCCAGATTAACGATTTAGCTCCCGGCAAATACACAGTCACCGAAACCCAAAATGGTGGGAACGGTGTAACAGTTAGCTATGAGCCAAGCCAAACAATTCAAGTTAACGACGGACAAATTTCGGAAGTAACAGTAAAGAACAGCTACCCCGCTCCACTGGGAAGTTTAAAAATCACCAAGACGGTAATTGGTGAATATGACACTGAAGGCAGCCCTGTAGCTGATCAGAGTTTCAACGTCACTGTTACCGGTCCAAACAACTACTCAAAGACCGGTACGGTCAAAGAAGGTTCTCCACTTGTTCTAACGGGCCTGCAGATTGGGACTTATACGGTAGTCGAGAACGGTGCTGGTGGTGGAGTAACAACCACCTATGTTCCTAGTGGTGGGACTGTTGAGGTACTTCAGAACCAACAGTCGGAAGTAGCGATCACTAATAGTTATCCGACCCCAGCGGGTTCTTTACGAATAATTAAGGCCGTTGTTGGTAAGGACGAGTTTGGTAATTCACTCGACAACCGCAAATTTGAGGTCCAAATATCAGGACCCCACAACTATTCGAAGACCGTCGAGGTTTCTGCTGCTTCCGCGGTTGTGCTTAGTGATCTCGTAAGCGGTACTTACACGGTCAAAGAGACCGACCCTCAAGATGGCTCATCAGTTTCATATTCGAGTGCCGATGGAATAGTTCTCGTTAGCCAAAACGCTGGTGGTGAGGTCACCATTACCAACACCTATCCCGCTCCGAAGGGTGAGCTGGAGATCATCAAGGTGATTAACGGTACGGTTGATGCAAACGATCGGCCGATCACCGTAGAAACCGAGTTCGAGGTTCGGGTAACTGGTCCGCACGGTTTTGATGAGACGGTAACTGTTAGTGCTGCTTCTTCGGCGACGTTAACCAACCTGGTGTCGGGCCAATATACGGTGAGCGAGGTTGACCCGGGTGGTGGAGCGGTAGCTACCTACTCACCAAGTAGCTCGGTAACTATCAACCAGACAGCCAAGGCAACCGTTACGGTTACTAACACCTACGACGCCCCTATCGGTTCATTGTCGGTAACAAAGGTTGTTGCAGGCCCCGGTGGAAAGGGGCCCTTCACGGTCAATGTCTATGGTCCAATTACCGAGGGCGATGAGGATGACTCGTTGGTTGAAACTGTGGAGCTAGGTGCTGGTGAGACCAAAACCATTAGTGGCCTTACCCCTGGTACCTACCGGGTTGAGGAAGAATCGCCAGGTGTTGGCGTGGCGGTTTCCTACAGCGAAGTAGATGGTGTAGTGAACGTGGTTCGGAATGAGACAACCGAGCTAGTTGTTACCAACACCTACCCGGAAGCTCCAACTACTACGGTGCCAGAGCCGACTACTACCACCACGGTGCCTGAATCGACCACTACAACCATCGAGGAGGTTGGTGGTATCGACGAGGAGAACACCACCACTACCGCTCCTGAGGTTAAAGACCAACAGGTGACCCCCACCACGGTCGGTCGTCGCTTGCCTCGTACCGGTTCCAACTCCACCACCACGCTCAGCTTGGCCGGAGTATTGATGACAGCCGGTGCTGCCCTCGTGGTGTATGGCCGTCGCCGCCAAACGGCATAAAGCCCCCACAGCAAGATGGTGGTTGCTAGTTGGCGGTAACCGCTAGCAACCATCATCCTCATGTGACACGGCTTTAACGCAAAAATAAATACATATAGTTATGGGGAACCCTTGTTGGTTCCCCATTTCTGTTTTAATATGATCCTTGCCACACCCCTAGGGGTATGCATTAATAGCGTGGTAAACTTGAGGTTGTAACACCTTCTACCTTGGCGGGGAGCGTAAAGCTCAGACCATTAAATGGTCGCTTAGGTCTGAGAATAGCCAGAAGCGAAACCGGCCCCGACGAACATATTTCGAGCCTCACGAAGCTCGACTCGAATAACACCCATCGTCAAGGAGTCTCAAAGTGAGCACCACACGAACATGGCTTCCCCGCGTAGGCCGGGGCAAGCTTTCCTTTGCTATTGGCTTAGCAATCATGATGATTGCCGCCACCTTTGGTTTCGCCCCAAGCGCCAGTGCTGCCTCTAACGCCATCTTCACCGGCACCGTCACCGGAGTGGGAGTAACAGGCATGGCAGGTGGCAAGCCGATCAGCACCACCGCCGGGCTAATGCACGTCACCATTGACGAGGCTAGCTCTAGGGCCTACTGCATTGATATTCACACCAGCATCAGCAAGAACCAAGGTGGAGGTGAAACACCCTGGGCCAGCTCGGGCATTAACAACCTGGCCACCATCACCTCAATTCTGCATACCTACCAACAAGGCGGCGACGCTTGGACAAACCAATTAAAAGGCACTGACCAAGAAAAAGCTGCGGGCGTACAAACCGCTATTTGGTCGTATTCGGATGGTTTCACACTCTCAACCCCCTCATCGGGCAACGTGTGGGACAACTACAATCATGTAAAAAAGAACCCTGGTAGCGGCCCGGTGCTAGAACCCGATCCGAGCCTGATGATTCAAAACCTGGGTACGCCGCCGTTCTATGAAGGCGCAGTTGCGGGGCCTTTGGTAGTCACCTCAACCGCTACTTCGGCCACTGTTGTCGTTGTTGGCGGTGAGCTTGTGTCGTGGGCTACGAAGGAACCAATAACCTCAGTTGGGCTAAACGAACAATTTGGTATCCGGCGAACTGGTGTCGGTACTGCCACCATCAGCGCTTCGGCCACCGCTACGGTTCACGCCGGACGGGTGTTTGCCACCTTCAAAGACGACGGAAGCCCCAAGTATCAACGGCTGATTCTTGCCAACAGCGTGCAAGTGGAAACCGACGATGAACTAACCGTGCAATGGGTGACGCCACCAAGCACAAGCACTACCGAAGCCGAAACCACCACTAGCACTACGCCGATAACCGAACCTCCAACCACCCAGCCTCCAACTACCGAAGTACCGGTAACAACCACGGAAGAAGTGGAGGGTATTGATGAAGAGTCCACCACTACGACCGAAGAAGTCAAAGGCACTGAAGAAAACCCCACCACCGCCCCCGAGGTACAAAAACTGCCTCGAACCGGGGTTGACCCCACTACGGCGCTTAGCCTGGCAGGAGTTCTGCTAACTGGTGGCGGCGCCATGGTCACCTACACCCGGCGTCGAAGCCGCTAGGCAATTTCAACCGAAAAGAACCTGAGCGTTAATTTCAACGCTGCCAACGGGGAGTCTAGGCTGGCTCCCCGTTTGGTTTTTAGCCATAGCCGGGTGCTCGTGCGATAAGATGCAGTGTCACACCCGGCTGTTGAAAGTGAGAGACGCGCGTGCCGGCTACCGTCGTCGTCGGGTCCCAATGGGGCGATGAAGGCAAGGGCAGGTTTACCGACCTGCTCGCAAAAGAAATGACCATGGTGATCCGTTACCAAGGAGGCCACAACGCTGGCCATACCTTGGTCGTCGACGGAGAAACCTTTGCGTTGCAGCTTGTGCCCAGTGGGGTGCTGTATCCGCACATCACGCCAGTAATTGGTAATGGTTGTGTGGTTGACCCCCGAGTGCTGATTGCGGAAATGGACAGCCTCACCGCTAAAGGTGTCGACGTTTCCCACCTGAAAGTGAGCGGCAACGCTCACCTGATTTTGCCCTACCACCAAGAAATCGACATGTTGATTGAACGGCGATTGGGCACCAATAAACTGGGCACCACCAAGCGTGGAATTGGCCCTGCCTACGCCGATAAATCAACCCGGGTCGGCTTACGGGTGCAAGACCTCCTCGACCCGAAGATTTTCCGTGAAAAACTCGAGCAGGTTCTTAAAGAAAAGAACGCTCAACTGGCCAAGATCTATAACCGCCTGCCTGCTGATGCCGACGCCATAGCTGATGAATATCTAAACGAATGCCTGCCACGCTTACGGCCCCACATCGCCGATACCGTTGGCTTGGTGCATGAAGCGCTAGAGACTGGGCAGAACATTCTGTTAGAAGGCGCACAAGCCACCTTCTTAGACCTCGACCACGGCACCTATCCCTATGTGACCTCGTCAAACCCGATTGCGGGTGGAGCGTGCACCGGTGCCGGTATTGGGCCCATGCATATTAACCGGGTGGTTGGCATAGGTAAGGCCTATGTCACCCGAGTTGGTTCTGGCCCCTTCCCCACCGAGTTAACCGATGAGTTGGGCGACACTATTGTTGACAAAGGTCAAGAATATGGGGTGAACACCAAACGTCGGCGTCGGCCAGGTTGGTTCGACGCTGTGATGATGCGCCACGCCGTACGGTTGAACTCGATGTCAGAGCTCGCCATAACCAAGCTCGACATTTTAGGTGGGCTCGGCCCGCTCAAGATTTGTGTGGCCTATGAATACGAAGGCGAGCGGCTAGAAAACATGCCTTATCACCAGTCGGTTCTCCATAAGGTCAAGCCAATCTATGAAGAGCTACCGGGCTGGGATGAAGACACCAGTGAAGTTACAAACAAGAACGATTTACCAGCCGCTGCGCTTGAATACCTACGTTTCTTGGAAGCCCAGGTTGGGGTTCCAATCACGTTGGTAGGTGTGGGCCCTGGTCGCGACCAATACGTAAACTTCGCCGAATAAAGCATCGCGAGGCTCGACATGAAGGTTTGTGTAGTTGGCTCGGGTGCGCGGGAGCACGCCCTAGCCTATGTTCTCGGGCGCACCGCCACCGTAGTGGTGACGCCTGGTAATCCACTCATTCCCGGTTCAACCAACCAACCACCAGAACAAATAGACGCCGACCTGTTTGTGATCGGCCCTGAAGTGCCGCTGGTCGACGGGTTGGCCGATCGTTTGCGGGCCCGTGGAGCGCTGGTATTTGGCCCGGGTGCTGACGGGGCACGCCTGGAAGGTTCGAAGGCCTGGATGAAAGAAATTGCGGCCCGGGCTGACCTGCCAACCGCCCAGTACGGCAGTTTCACCAGCGAAACCGAAGCACTGGCCTATCTCGACACCATGGGAGACCTGTTCGTTATTAAAACCGATGGTTTGGCAGCAGGGAAAGGGGTGCTCGTCACCACCTCTCGTGCTGAGGCTGAAGAAGCGGTGCGAGAATACCTCTCGGGTGAGGCGTTTGGTTCGGCTGGCCAAACCGTGGTGATTGAAGAGGGTATGACCGGCCCGGAATTGTCGATTTTGGCGGTGTGTGATGGCCAAAAGGGTGTGGCTTTGGCCCCAGCTCAAGATTTCAAACGGGTTGGCGACGGCGACAGCGGCCCAAACACCGGCGGTATGGGGGCATATTCTCCGGTGCCGTTAATCACCGATTTCTATGCGAGTGGTGACACCGTGGTGGAAACGGTGATGGACCGGTTCATCGCCCCCACTTTAGCTACCTTGCGTGACGGTGGCATCGACTACCGCGGGGTGCTTTACGCAGGCTTAATGCTTACCCCTGAAGGCCCCAAACTGGTGGAATACAACGTGCGCTTCGGTGACCCTGAAGCCCAAGTAGTGCTGCCCCGATTTAGCGGTGACTTGGTTTCCTTGTTGGCCGAAGCGGCTTCGGGCCAGCTTGAAACCGAACCCGCCTTTAATGCCGATGCTGCGGTGACCGTGGTTTGCGCCGCCGAAGGATACCCTCGTTCACCTCGTATTGGCGACGTTATTAACGGAATTGATGCGGCCAATGCTCTGGACGATGTGGTGGTGTTTGGCGCCGGTGTGGCACGCAACGAAGCTGGTGAATTGGTAACAGCTGGGGGACGGGTGCTTTCGGTAACCGGAATGGGTGCCAATTTGGCTGAAGCCCGTGATCGGGCCTATATGGCAGCTGAGCTAATTTCTTGGAACGGCAAGTTCTCCCGCTCCGACATCGCCGCTGGGGTTTAAGAACACCAAGCCCAAGTGGCCGCTCAAGGGAACCTTGACCGCTGGCTAACAAGCTATTACCAGGCAGCTCGCATGATGTCAGGATCGTTGAGATCTTCGTGCCTTTTAGCGAAATGGTGCCAGTCATTGATTGCAGATTGAGTTACTTGTACCGATGATTCCCGTATCAGCAGACGACGAAGAAACTCAACTCGAGACAGGCCAAGCTGGCGGGCACGTTCTTCAAGATTGGCAAGCACCTCGGGTGGTACGTCTCGAATAACTATGTCAGCTATGAGAACCTCCTAAGGTTGATATCTTCACGATATCAACTATGTCCAGGGAAGCGCAGCGGTTGGTTTGAGCGTGCAACAGTTTTTCGCCCAGCGAAGGTCGGGCAGCGTTAACTAGGTGTGCTGGGTTAAATAGCGCCGTGGTCGGCGAGTTTGGTTCGCACGTGGTCCATGAACTCTTGTGCGCGACCAGTGGGCTGGGGGGTTGCCAAACTCACACCTACGAAGAGCACCACGGACAGCGTCAAACCCCACACTCCGCTGCCTTGACCAAGGAACTTGACCTTGGCGAACTCCAAGTAAAACACCACCGCTCCAGCTACCAAGATCGACGCAATCGCCCCGGCTGCGGTTCCTCGACGCCAAAAGAACGCCCCCACTAGGGCAGGCACCAACACCAACAACCCTGCAGAAGCTGAAACCGACAACACCGCAATTAAATTCAGCTCTAGCTGGGCAAACAGGTAAGCCATAAGCGCGATAACCGGCAGCATCACCTTGCCCACCAACAGTTGCTCGGTGTCTCCGGCGTCTTTCTTCACCACCGAATAAACGTCTCGGGTAGCCATCGACGACAAGGTGAGCATGATCGAGTCGATAGTAGAAACCGCGGCCGCAATAATACCGATCATCACAATAATGGCCAGGGCAGTGGGCACTACGCTAGACGCCAACAAAGTTGGGGTGGCCAAGTCGCCCGTAGCCAAATCGGGAAACTTCACCATGGCCGCGAAACCCCAGGTGACCGCCACCAAAGTGTAAATAAAACCGAAGATCATGAAGCCCAACAGCATGCGCCGCATGTCTTTCATGGTCTTTGGGGTAAACAGGCGCTGGCTAACCTGCGGGTTCGACAAGCTGAAAAACACCCACGGTAAGGTCAGCCCTAAAAACGTGCTGAAGCTGAAGAAACCCTTCCCCGGCACACTTAGCGCCCCCGGATGTTCGTTGGTGAGGCTGTTAAAGAAACCCGACACCCCACCCAGTTCGTGAACCACCAAAATTACTACCAAAGTGGCGGTAATAATCATGAAAACAGCCTGCAATGTGTCGGTCCACACCACCGAGCGCAACCCCGCTACCATGCTAAAACCAATGGCCAAGACGGTTACCAACACTGTGCCCGAAGTGAATGAAATTTCACCGTCAGTCATGCCTGAAAGCAGGTAGCCCACCCCGGCTAGCTGCACCGCCGCATAGGGAATAAGAAACACCAAACTACATAGCGCCGCCACCACGCCCACTGCCCGATTCTCATAGCGGTCACCCAACATTTCCGATGGCGTTACATAGCCAAACTTCTTCCCCGCCAACCAGAACCGCGGCCCGAAAATCAGGACCAAGGTCACGCCGCAAAGATAAATAAGCTCGAACCCCAAAGCGCCCACTCCGCCGGTGTAGGTGAGCCCGGCCAAACCAATCAGCATGAATGCGCTATAGGTGGTAGCGCTGTAGCTCATGGCTGACATGAAACCGCCCATACGGCGATTCCCCAAGAAATAACTGCTCATGGTCTGTTCGCCATCGTGGCGAGACATCAGAGCTGCCGTGCCCGCAATCACCACGTAGATAGCTACCCCAAACCAAATCCAACCCGGAGTCATTGCTTAATCCCTCCAGGCCGAGCTAACCAGCGCGTTAATAGCTATTACAACGGCTGTGAGAACGGTCCAAAATAAGAAACTTCCGTACCAAGCATCAATGTTGGTGAGCGCCGTGAAAGGCACCACAAACGCCGCCAGAATCAGCACAGCGATCACCCCTA
Organism: Acidimicrobiia bacterium; assembly: GCA_041676705.1. NCBI lineage: Bacteria > Bacillati > Actinomycetota > Acidimicrobiia > Acidimicrobiia bacterium. The sequence continues at coordinate 389,114 of JBAYRL010000002.1, read as the reverse complement.
ACCACCTACGCTTAACCCCGGTGTAATACCCCTGCTCAGAAGGCGAACCTGGGTGTTGGTGGTGTTGTGTCGCAGGGTTGTCAGATGAAGGTTCAGCCATAGATGTGCTCCGCATTGACGTAGCGCTGGGGGAATCTCAAACGAGCTTGACGATATGTCGCCAGTGTAGGGCCCACCCCAGTGATTTATTGAGGACCTTGGCGGGATTTGCACCCATGCCCGGCCCGAATTTCGGTGAGACAGCAGGTTGAAGCAGGTAGTGCGGTTGCGATGATTTTAAATTGTCACGTGCTTGAGCGACCGCAGCGCGGCCTAATGAGGTTTTACGTCCAGCAACTTGTGCGGATTTCGCGCCGGTAGGATGGATTTAGAGGCTTGGCAGCGTTAGGGGGAACCAAGTATTTCGAATAATTAGCGTGCCTGTTGCCGCCTCGAAACCTTAGAAAGGGGTTGGTTGAAATGAAGAGGTCGAAGAAATCTAGTCAGGCGCCATCTAACGATGAGGCACCTGACGGTGGGTCCTCGCGAAGTGTGATGAAGGGCATTTCGCCGTGGGCAGTATTGAGCGTTGTGGCCCTTTGTATCTCGTTGGCAGCCTGTAGCAACAACTCGTCCGACTCCGAATCGAACGCCAATGGTGCCAGCACTGTTCTTGAAGAAAGCTCGTCGGAGACACCCGATTCGCCTGGCGGCACGGTTGTCGCTATCGGCGGCGAGCTCGATGGCCTTAGCGTGACCACAGGGCCCTTGGTGGAAAGCAGCGCAGACGAGGCTTGGTTAACGCACGAACTCCGATTTCAAAACCAATCAAACGCCACAATTTTTCTTGATGACACTAAAGCCGCCACCGTGGCTGACGGTAAAAACAGCCAAATCATTGTGGCGTTCCCTGGATGTGGGTATTCGATGTCAGGCGGCGGGGTTGGTGCTAGCTGTTTAGATTTTTACTCGCCATATGAGATTGCGCCCGGCGAGGTAGTTTCTATGGAGATCGTTCTATATAAAGATCTTCCCGGCCTTCGACCTTTTGAACCTGACACGTTTGGTGTGCCCCATTTAGTTCGGTTTAGGAGCGATTACCCCTTTGAACCAAACGATGGTGGTCTGAGCAGTGAAGCCGAAATCATTTTAGAATACGAGTTCTCGGCCTAACGCAACGGCCACAGAGTAGACAGTACAGATCGTAGCTTCCGACCGGCCCAAAGAACCTAAGAAGCTTGGGGACGCCCAGCTTCGGCGGTGTCGTCGGCATATTCAATTTCGCCGTCGTCGGTGATGGTGAACTCATAACGCACCAAGGGCACCGGCGCTGCCGCAGGCTCTTCCACCACATTTACTTTGGCAGCTCGGCGCTTCAACCGAGCCTCACGGCGCAGCTCACGCCTAGAACGAAAACTAGGTCGTTTGGCGGTGGAACGAATGCCAGCCGCGGCAAGGGCACAGTCAACACAAAACGGTGGTTTGTCGTTCCCATAGCTGTAAACCAGGCACTCCAAGCAGTATTCACCGCCGCAGGTCCGGCAATGATCTGCCAAAATTTCAAACTGATGGTTTTCGCAGCGCCCGTCCATGGTGCCGACCTTTCCCTCGCGTCCTGCTTTGACCGCTTTGAGCCTTCGCATTCCACATTGAGAATCACGCCTCATCTCTAGTGGAGACTTCCGGCTTTAACATCCTGTACCGATGCCATCGACCGAGCCATCAAAAATCTTTAGCGCTACTTAAAGTGTCACTGCCCTTCGCTAGGCTTACTACTGGGCCAAACACCTGGGTTTACCACCCGGCGCCAACCCCAACTCGCCCTATGTGGCCACCCGCAACATCCATCTGCTGGAGAAATTTGTGAGCGACCTAACCCCGAACGTTTTGGCCAACCGGTACGCCAGTGCCGCCATGAAAGACGTGTGGTCTCCCAGGCGCAAAGTGATTTTGGAACGCCAATTGTGGATCGCGGTCTTGCGCGCTCAGGCCGAACTTGGGGTAAAGGTGCCAAGCGGTGTTATCGAGGCTTATGAAGCGGTGGTCGACCAGGTTGATCTCGCCTCAATCGACGCCCGAGAACAGGTAACCAAGCACGATGTGAAAGCACGTATTGAAGAGTTCTGTGCGCTGGCTGGCTACGAGCTGATCCATCGAGGCATGACCTCGCGCGACCTTACCGAAAACGTGGAACAACTTCAGGTTCGTATGGGCCTGTCAATAGTTCGTGACCGCTTAGTTAGTGTTCTGTCCCAGCTGGCACAGTTGTCGGTAACCTACCGCGACACGGTAATAACCGGGCGAAGTCACAACGTGCCGGCGCAAGCCACCACTTTAGGGAAGCGCTTTGCTAATGCCGGTGAGGAAACGCTGGCCGCCTTCCACCGCATCGACGACTTGCTAGCTCGCTACGCCATTCGCGGTATTAAAGGCCCAGTTGGCACGCAACAAGATCAACTCGATGTGCTTGGTAACGCCACCGCCGTGGCATCACTAGAAGCCTCGGTAGCCGACTACCTTGGCTTTGAAAACGTGTTGGGCGCGGTGGGCCAGGTATACCCGCGCTCGCTTGATCTCGACGCTGTTTCGGCGTTGGTGCAAGCAGCAGCGGGCCCTTCTAGCTTGGCTACTTCTATTCGACTCATGGCCGGGCACGACCTAGTGACCGAAGGCTTCAAGCCTGGCCAGGTTGGCTCGTCGGCCATGCCGCACAAAATGAACACCCGCTCTTGTGAACGTGTGAATGGGTTTAACGCTATCTTGGGCGGGCATTTGACCATGGTGGCCGCACTTTCGGGCAACCAGTGGAACGAAGGCGACGTATCTTGTTCGGTGGTTCGACGTGTGGCTCTTCCCGACGCCTTCTATGCCATCGACGGATTGTTCGAAACGTTCCTCACCGTGTTAACCGATTTCGGGGCCTACCCAGCTGTTATTGAAGCCGAGCTGAGCGCTAATTTGCCGTTCCTTGCCACCACCAAGGTTCTTATGGCCGCCGTGACAGCAGGCGTTGGGCGCGAAGAAGCCCACGAAATTATTAAAGAACATGCCGTGGCAGCGGCTCTTGATCGACGCGAGCGACCCAGCCAGGCCACCAACCTCATTGAACGGCTTGGTGGGGAAGAACGTCTGAAACTTGGCTCTCAAAAAGTTAACGAACTAGTAGCCGACCCACTGGCATTCACGGGTGCCGCTTCAGCTCAAGTCGACCAATTCGCGGCCACCGTGGCGCAATTAGTCGCCAAATATCCCGAAGCCGCCACATATACACCCGCCCCTATCCTCTAACGCTCAACCAGATTCTTGCGTCGTTTGTCGCATCCAAAATGCCCAACTATCCCGCCTCAGCATTTGATACCGCTGTTCCTAACACGAAACAGCTATTCGTAAATTGAAGCCGCAATTCTTAACTAGCCTCTACCAACTTTAAGGTTTCCGCATGGCCTCTGAAGTAGCACTACCTCTAATCCACCAGGGCAAAGTTCGCGACGTTTACGATGCTGGCGAAGACCACCTGTTGCTGGTTGCTTCCGACCGGGTTTCGGCTTTCGACGTAGTGATGACACAAGAGGTGCCTAACAAAGGGCGGGTGCTCACGGCGCTCTCTAAGTTCTGGTTCGAGAAGCTTGCGTCGGTAGCCCCCAACCACCTAATCAGTACCGAGCTCGCCGACTTTCCACCAGGGGCCCAACTTGAACACCTTGAGGGGCGCACCATGCTGGTGAAGCGGGCCGAAATGTTGCCCATTGAATGCATTGTGCGTGGCTACTTATCTGGAAGTGCCTGGAAGGAATATCGAACCTCGGGCACTGTGCACGGCATGGAGGTGCCTGCTGGGTTGAGCGAATCGGCCAAGCTGCCCGAGCCCATGTTCACCCCATCAATAAAGGCCGAGGTGGGCGACCATGACGAAAACATCTCATTTGACGAAGCCGTTGAGTTGATTGGTTCAGAAGCGGCCCAGGCCGCTCAAGCGCTCAGTCTGGCGCTATATGAACACGGGTCGCGTTGGGCTGCCGAGCGGGGCATCATCATTGCCGACACCAAATTCGAATTGGGTGTTATCGACGGGCAACTTGCGGTGGCCGATGAGCTGCTTACCCCCGACTCGTCTCGATTTTGGCCTGTTGATAGTTGGGCCGAAGGCACCACCCCACCGGCATTCGACAAGCAGCCCCTGCGCGACTGGCTTGAGGCGCAACCCTGGGATAAAACGGCGCCTGCCCCCACACTTCCCCCTGAAATAATCGAATCCACCCGCACCAGATATATCGAAGCCTATGAACGGCTTAGTGAACGGTCTTTTGCCGCCTGGGCGGGGGTCGCTTCGACTAGCTAGCCCCTACAACTGTACGGTTTCTAATATGACCCAGCCACTGCATCGCACACTTGGCCTCACTGATTCTGAAGCCGAGAAAATCGAATCGATTTTAGGTCGCGAGCCAGTACCGCTAGAGCTCTCGATGTACGCCGTGATGTGGTCTGAGCACTGCTCCTACAAGTCATCTCGTATGCACCTGCGTCGTTTGCCAACCGAAGCGCCCCACGTTTTGGTCGGCCCGGGCGAGAACGCTGGCGTGGTCGATGTGGGCGACGGCATAGCCATTGCGATTCGGATTGAAAGTCACAATAGCCCGTCAGCATTTGAACCCTTTGGGGGGGCTGCCACCGGTGTTGGTGGCATCTTGCGTGACATTTTCTCCATGGGTGCCCGCCCGATCGCGGTCATGGACCCCGTGCGAGTCGGTCCGCTTTCCGATGAGCGGTCCCGCTGGATCGCCAAGGGTGTGGTGGCCGGTGCGTCCGACTATTCCAAAAAAGTGAACGTCCCAACCGTTGGTGGCGAAGTGGTGTTCGATCCGATTTACGCTGACAACCCACTGGTCAACGTGTTCGCGATGGGCATTTTACCCACCGAACGTTTGGCGTTGGCCAAAGCCACCGGAGCGGGCAACTTGGTCATCCTCTTAGGCGCAGCTACCGGCCGTGAAGGCATTGGTGGGGCCAGTGTGTTGGCCTCGGCAGGCCTTAGCGACGATGCCGACGTGGCGCTGCCCGAAGTGCCCCAAGGCAACCCCGAGCTAGAACGGCGCCTCATTGAAGTGTGCCTAGAGATGCTCGACCAGAAAATGGTGGTCGGTATTCAAGATTTAGGTGCCGCTGGTTTAACGGGTGCCACCTCTGAAACCGCTTCCAACGGTGGCATGGGTATGGACATTGATGTAACTGCCGTGCCCCAAGCCCAAGAAAACATGGAACCTTTCGAGATCATGACCGCTGAAACCCAAGAGCGGATGCTGGCGATCATCGAACCGAAAAACCTTGAAGCCGTACAAACAATTGCCAAGCGTTACGACATCACCGCCAGCGTGGTAGCCACGGTCACCGCACCTGATGAAAAGGGCATTGGCTGGCTACGGGTACTCAATGGCCCCAATGGTGACGAGCTGGCTCGTATCCCGGCGGCGTCATTAAGCGAAGACTGTCCGCTTTACGATCGTCCCCGTCAAATCCCTTCCGATTTGGGTGCGCGGCGCTCGGCTGATCCAGCCGTAGCTTTGGCCACCAAGGCTACCGACCCGGAAGCCGACCTCTTGTCGATGCTCACCGACCTTTCCTGGATCACCGAACAATTCGACCATGAAATATTCGGTAATACCTTGGTAGGTCCAGGCGAAAACGCAGCCGTGATCGCTCTTGTGCATCCAACCACCTCGGAAAACACCGGTCGGGCCTTAGCAATAACTACTGATGGCAACCATCGTTGGTGTGCTGTTGACCCCAACGCTGGCACGGCCATGGTGGTGGCCGAATCGATTCTGAACCTGGCCACCATGGGTGCCACACCCCATGCGCTCGTGAACTGCCTTAACTTTGGTAACCCCGAAAACCCCGAAATAATGTGGCAGTTCGTCGAGTCAATCGAGGGTATGGCCGAAGCCTGCGAAGCGTTTGGTCTGCCGGTAGTAGGCGGCAACGTAAGCCTCTACAATGAAAAAGGCGGTCGTAACATCGACCCCACCCCAGTCATTGGCGTGTTGGGAATCATAGAACAGCTGCCTTCAAACCTACCCACCACTGCGCTGGCTGACGGCGGTCGTATTTTGCTTCTGGGCGACTCCTCCGACAACGTTTCGGGCTCACAATGGGCGTTCAACCACAATGAACGCGGCGGAGTGCTGCCCGGGCTCAACGTGGAAGCCCACCAGAGTTTGGCCAAAGTGGTTCGTGCTATTGCCACTGGCGGGTTAGCACAGGGAATTCATGATGTTTCCGAAGGTGGTTTAGGGGTGGCGCTGGCAGAAATGGCGTTACGTTCAGGCGTTGGTTTTAACGTGGCCCGTATCTCATCGGCGGCCGAGCTGTTCTCGGAAGCCCCCTCACGAGTAGTGATTTGTGTGGCTCCCGATCGGGTGGCCGCCATTGAAAATATGGCTGAAGCAGCTGGGGTGGCTTGTACTCGTTTAGGCGAAGCCGGAGGCGGAGCATTAGTGGTGAAAGACCTCATCAACTTGCCCCTAGAACATGCCCGAGATGTTTGGAAGAATCGTGTTGTGGAGGCACTCGCGCCCGAGGCGCTCTAGCATGGAAAACGTGCTTGCACCGGATGACAAACCGAAAGAAGCCTGCGGCGTATTCGGAATCTACGCTCCCGGCTTACCCGTAGCGCACCTCACCTACCTGGGGCTCTTTGCCTTACAGCACCGAGGTCAAGAATCAGCCGGTATGGCGGTAAGCGACGGTGAGTCGCTAACTGTAGTGAAAGAAGTTGGCCTGGTAACCAACGCTTTCAATGACCGTACCCTGGTTGCACTACCTGGCCATTTAGCCATTGGGCATGTGCGATATTCCAACAACGGCACCAATACCTGGCGTGATTCGCAACCCACCTACCGGGGTACAGCCGGGGCTGGGGGTACCGGGTTCGCTATCGGCCACAACGGTAATCTCACCAACGCTGCCAATCTTATTGAAACGGCCAGCTTCCTGCCCGGCGCCATTGCGGGCGACACCGAGCTCATTGCCGAGCTGATGGTGCTTGAGATGGGTCGTCAAGGCCAAAGCGCCAACATCGAAGCGGCGCTGATTGAGGTTTTACCGAAACTCGAGGGTGCGTATTCGCTAACCTTGGCCGACTCGCAACGAGTTATTGGGGTACGCGACCCCAATGGTTTCCGTCCGCTTTGTTTGGGCAAGCTCGACAACGGTTGGGTGCTGGCCTCAGAAAGTCCGGCCCTTGATATTTGCGGGGCCGTGTTCATCCGAGAGCTTGACCCGGGCGAGATGGTGGTCATCGATGACGACGGACCACGTTCTTACTTCCCGTTCGAAAGCCACCGCATCGATCCCAGGCTTTGCGTGTTTGAATTCGTGTATTTCTCACGCCCTGATACCCGACTCTATGGACGCTCTGTTCACGAAGCACGCATTCATATGGGTGAACAACTGGCCGATCAGATGCCAGTTGAGGCCGACATGGTGATGGGGGTACCTGAATCAGGGGTGCCAGCAGCTGAAGGGTACGCCCGGGGCAGTGGTATCCCCTATGGGCAAGGCCTCGTAAAGAACCGTTATATCGGCCGCAGCTTCATCGCACCTACCCAAGAAATGCGAGCTCAAGCGGTGCGGATGAAACTCAACCCGCTGCGTGAAAACATCGCTGGAAAACGCATTGTGGTCATCGACGACTCCATCGTTCGAGGAACCACCACCCGCGCCATAGTGACCATGCTTCGAGAAGCCGGTGCCAAAGAAATCCATCTGCGCATTTCATCGCCGCCTTATCGCTGGCCCTGCTTTTACGGTATGGACACCGGCACCTTGGGCGAATTGTTGGCGGCCAATCTGACGGTCAATGAAATTCGCGACTATCTAAACGTAGATTCATTGGCATTCCTATCGCTTGAGCGCATGCGCGAGGCCATCAACCAAGCCGGTACTGGCCAACCCGGTTTCTGCGACGCCTGTTTAACAGGCAATTACCCCACCGAAATACCGGTGAACCTAAACAAGGCTAAAGCCGAGCTTGACGCCAAAATTGAAAAATCTAGCGGTGCCCAAACCCACATCACCGCCGACAACCAGCCCTAACAGCCAAGGACAAACATTGACCGATTCCGATCAATCAACCTCGACCGGTGGCGAAACCTACGCCGCTGCGGGCGTAGATATTGCCGCTGGTGCCGCGGCAGTCGAGCGAATCAAAGAAAACGTTCGCTCCACCTTTCGCCCCGAGGTTGTGGGTGACATTGGCGGCTTCGGCGGCCTTTTCGAATTTTCCGCCAACAAATATCGCCGACCCCTGCTTGTGTCCTCTACCGACGGCGTGGGTACCAAGGCTCTCATCGCCCAAAAACTTGGGCGCTTCAACACCATCGGCGTTGACCTGGTGGCCATGTGTGTTGATGATTTGGCCTGCCAAGGTGCAGAGCCGTTGTTCTTCCTCGACTACATCGCGGTTGGCCGACTCGACCCCGACCATATCGAATCGCTAATTGAAGGCATCGCCGAAGGCTGTCGCACCTCTGGATGCGCCCTCATCGGCGGTGAAATGGCGGAACACCCAGGTGCCATGGAGCCCGGTGAGTTCGACCTGGTGGGCTTCTCGGTAGGTGTCGTTGAGCGTGATCAGCTCATCACGGGCGACAAAGTAGCCCAAGGCGATGCCATCATTGGGCTGCCTTCACCCAACTTACGTTCTAATGGCTACTCATTAGCACGGCGTGTGTTGCTTGAACTAGCCCAAAAACCCCTGGACGGTCCGGCCTACGAAGGGGCAAATCACACCCTTGGTGAAGAGCTCTTAGCCCCTTCGGTCATATACTCACCGGCCATTAACGCCCTCGTGCGCCATGTCGAAGTGCGAGCCGTTTCGCACATCACCGGCGGTGGTATCTCGGGAAACCTGCCTCGGGTCTTAGGCAAGAGGCTAGACGCTCACCTCACTCGCAGTAGCTGGGAAGTGCCGCGCATCTTCACCGAGATTCAAACACTGGGTCGGGTTAGCGACCAAGAGATGCACCAGGTCTTCAACATGGGTATCGGCATGGCGGTAATTGTGCCCGCAAAAGAAGCTCACAAAGCCATCGACAAGCTGCGCACCCTCGGCCATCGCGCAGTGCAAATAGGCCAAGTCGAGCGCGGTAACGGAACGGTGCAATATGTCTGACATCAACGCCAGCAGTGACACCAAGGCCAGCACCAATACCAACAACACCACCGCTGCCTCGGCCAAATCTAAGCTTATTGAGCATCTGAGGGCCTACTCGGTGCGTACCGGCGACTTCGTGTTGAAATCTGGCAAACCCACCACCTGGTTTATCGATTCCAAACAAACAGCATGTCGCCCCGAGGGAATTCTGTTGGTCGCCGAGGTCGCTTTAGCCCAACTACCCAGCGAAGTTACTGCTATTGGTGGGCTAACCGCCGGTGCCGACCCGGTGGCCTTTGGAATTGCCGCCGTGGCCGCCACCCAAGGTCGCCAGCTGCGAAGTTTTAGCATTCGTAAAGAATCCAAAGACCACGGCGTCACCGGGCGAATCGCTGGTGCTTTGAAACCGGGCGACATGGTGGCCATTGTGGAAGACACCGTGACCAGGGGAACCTCACCAATGGAAGCGGCTGCTGTGGTGCGAGAATTCGGGGCCACCCCAGTGGTCATTATGCCCATTGTCGACCGTGGCGGAACCTGCGCTGCAATGGCACAAGCCGAAGGAATAGCTTTCGACCCTCTCGTAACCGCCATCGATTTGGGTTTTGAATACGAGGGCTAAAACCTAAAATCTTCGGCTGGCTGTCACCTTTTGCCGAAGAACAGTACCGTTGCGAGACATGTCAACTACTGCAGCTTATTCCCTACGTGTTCGTGTCCGCCTCGAGAATCGCCCCGGTGCCTTGGGCGAACTGGCCACCGCAGTAGGGGCAGTAGGGGCCAACATTATTGGCCTAAAAGGTTTCGAAGCTAAAGGTCGATACCTCGACGAGGAAGTCATTATCAATTGCCGCGACGAAGCCCATCAGGCTCAAGCCTTAGATGTCATTCGTAATCTACGTGGTTTTGAGCTTCTCACCTGGGAAGACCGCACCTTCAAAATGCACGATGGCGGCAAAATTGAGGTGTTGCCACTGGCTCCAGTCAGCGATGCCGAAGACCTCTCCATGGCCTACACCCCGGGCGTGGCTCGAGTTTGTATGGCTATCCACGAAGACGTTTCGCGTTCGCATGACCTCACCATTCGCCGCAATACGGTAGCGATAGTTAGCAACGGCACCGCAGTTTTGGGTTTGGGCGACATCGGGCCCGAAGCCGCAATGCCAGTTATGGAAGGTAAAGCCTTACTGTTCAAATCTTTCGCTGGTGTTGATGCCTTCCCGATCTGTATAAATGCTCGCACCGCCGATGAGATTGTCGAAACCGTGGAACGGTTGGCCCCCACCTTTGGTGGCGTCAACCTTGAAGACATTTCTGCCCCCATGTGTTTCGAGGTGGAAGACCGTCTAAAGGCCAGCCTCGACATTCCGGTGTTCCACGACGACCAGCACGGCACGGCCGTGGTAGTGCTCGCCGCCCTGGAAAACGCCAATAAGCTCACTGGCCGCAAACTTGCCGACCAAAAGGTGGTTATCGCTGGAGTGGGTGCTGCTGGGGTGGCCATTGGCAAAATTCTGCTAAGTGCTGGGGTGGGCGAAGTGATTGGAACCGACCGCCAAGGTGCCATTTGGGAAGGCCGCGACAATCTAAACTCGGCTAAAGAATGGTTCGCCAAGAACACCAACCGCGAACGTGTTTCCGGACCGCTGACCGACGCTTTGGCGGGTGCCGACGTCTTTGTAGGCGTTAGCGGCCCCGGTATTGTCGAGCCGAGCGATCTACGACGCATGGCCAAAGACCCAATTGTGTTCGCGCTGGCTAATCCCGAACCAGAAATCCGCCCTGAAGCGGCCGATGGATTGGCTCGCATCATTGCCACTGGGCGCAGCGATTATCCCAACCAAATCAACAACGTCTTGGCTTTCCCCGGTATTTTCCGTGGGGCGCTAGACGCCAACGCCCATTCCATAACCGAGAATATGAAGCTGGCCGCCGCCAAGGCTATTGCCCGCGCCGTTAGCGAAGACGAACTTGATACCGACAAGATTGTGCCCTCGGTGTTTGACCGCGACGTACCAGTGGAAGTTGGCCTGGCTGTAGCGGCGGCTGCCGTGGCCGATGGGGTTATTCGCGTCTGAGAGTCATTCTCCCGTTGCTATTTGGGCCGAAACTGGCCAACCTAGCTATATGGCTATTAGCCACCAACATTCGCATGGGCACGGGTCGGGGCATGGCCACAACCATTCCCACGGCCTAGCTAACTCACCTGTCAAGGTTGTGGCGGCGGCATTGGTCGCCAACACAATCCTTGCGGTCGCGCAGATTTTCGCCGGTGTAATATTCGGCTCGATCGCCCTAATGGCCGACAGCGCTCACCAAGTAGTCGACGTGGCAGGCTTAGGTATCGCGCTCGTCGCCCTGCGGTTAGCCACCAAAGGAGTCAGCCACAAGAACACTTTCGGATGGGCCCGAGCCGATGTGTTGGGGGCGCTGGCCAGTTCCTTCTTGTTGGTAGCTTCATCGTTTTGGATCGTGTGGGAGTCAATACGGCGTCTCATGCACCCCGAACCCATGGACGGGGTAGCAATTCTGGTGGTGGCTGTTATAGGCCTAACCGTTAACGGTGCCTCAGCGGTGGCCTTGGCTCGAGCAGGCAACAGTATGTCGACCAAGGCAGCGGTGGTACACCTAATTGGTGATGCCGCCGGATCTGGCGGAGTGATTATCGCCGCCGCGGCCGTGTTGTGGGCTAACGCCACCTGGGTCGACCCGGTGGTGGCTATTGCCATTGCTATCTGGGTTGGGTATTCCGGTTTTGGGCTCCTGCGTTCAAGCGGGCGGGTGTTGCTTGACGTGGTGCCACCCAACCTCCACATAGATAAAGTTACAGAAACCATTCTTTCAATCGACGGGATCGTAGAAGTTCATCACATGCACCTGTGGGAACCAGCCGCTGATGAGCCTTCGCTATCGGCTCACCTAGTCGTGGATGGTGAAATGGCGGTTCATGAAGCGCAGGCGTTGCTTAGTGAGGTCCGTGAGGCGCTCTTGCGCGAACACCAGCTGCACCATGCCACTTTTGAGGTAGAGTGCCACCCTTGTGACAACGAAATCCACATTGTCACCGCCTTGGGCTAAACGAAAGACGTACAACACCTAATGGATGCGGTCTTAGTTGCTTTCGCAGTAGTTTTTGTGGCGGAACTGGGGGACAAAACCCAGCTAGTGGCGATGGGAATCGCTACCCGCTACAGCCTCAAAATAGTGCTCACTGGAATCTGTTTGGCGTATGCCCTAACCCAAGCTTTGGCCGCCCTCTTAGGCGGGTTGTTGGGGTCAGCGCTGCCCTCCAAGCAGATTGGAATTGTGGCTGGAATTTCCTTCTTGGCTTTCGCCGTTTGGACGTTGCTCGAAAAAGATGAAGACGATGACTCGGAGATAAACTCCGATGACACGTCACAATTAGCAAGCTCGGCCTCTGGTGATTCGACCGATGTCAAGCCCGCTCCAACCGGCACCTCGGCGCAAGATGAATTGGGTTTATTACCAAATTCGCAGGCATTAGAACCCGAGGTGCTTACTACTTCTGCCGATACGATCACCGACGCAGCAGTAGCGGGCGCGGGGGCGCTGGGTGCCAAAGGTTCACTACGCATCGTGCTTGGAATTATTGGGGCTATGATGCTGGCCGAAATTGGTGACAAGTCGATGCTGGCCACCGCCGCCATAGCGGCTGACCGTAACCCGTTTGGAGCATGGCTGGGTGCCACCGCCGGCATAATAACCTCGGGGTGCATCGCCGTTTTCGCCGGGCGTTTTCTAAGCAGCCGCATCTCGCCACGAGCTACCAAATACACCTCCGCCGCGCTCTTTGGTGTCTTCGGGGTGTTGATGCTGGCCGAAGCCTTAAGGTAGACGCCACCAACAACAGGTTGCCGCTATCAACCGTGTCGCAGGCCTCATTAAGCTTCGGCAACAACCGGGCGCCACGACGACTTAGAGCTCTCGACTAGCTAAACGGCACCCTGGCTGGCGGTTTCGTTCTTCGGGCAACTGGTGCAGTCGAAGCAATAGCCCAGAAGGTCAAAGTTGTGACCCATAAGTTTGAAATTAGTTAGCCGGGCAACTTGCCGCGCGATCTCATCAAGACGGGCTTCATGCTCGTCGCTCATTACGAAGTCGCTCACCTCGCCACATTTGGAGCAAATCAGATGGTGATGATGCTCAAGCAACGCTTCGGCTAGTTCGTAACGTACAAACTCGTCGGTAGTAACAACCCGGTTGATAACTCCTGCCCGTTCCATAACCCCCAAGTTGCGGTAGGCCGAGCTTTGGGCGATGTTGTCATCGGTTTCCATCATCTCGGGGATAGTGAGTGGACGCGGAGCATCACTCAAAATCTCCACCAGCGCTTTGCGACTGGTCGTGTAACGCTGACCTGATGAACGCAACAATTGGGCGGCTGTATCGTGAACTTCGTTCGAGGTCTGGGCAACGATCCGAGGAGCAGCCATAGCCCCCAGGCTAGCGGCCCACCCTAAGAAGTTAAGAATATGTAAGATTCCAGCTCGGGCACCTACCATTGTGACGTGACTGACCCAGCAACATTTCCCGGTGCCGAAGCACCGCAGCGCACCTATCGGGTGAACAGCTCTGGCGTGTTCTTGCAAGCTTATGAATGGGGAGATGAGAACGCTCCGCCACTAATGCTGGTGCACGGTGGTTTCGACTTCGCGCGCACTTACGATGGATTCGCGCCGCTCTTAGCTAAAGCTGGTTGGCGAGTGGTGGCGTGGGACCAACGGGGCCACGGTGCTTCCGAGCACGCACCTCTTTATAACTGGGATGCTGATGTGCGTGATGCGGTGGCGGTCATGGATTCAGTCACCACCAACCCGCTGCCGGTGGTGGGTCACTCCAAAGGCGGCAGTTTGATGCTGCAGTTAGCCGATATTGCTCCGTGGCGTATTTCGAAACTAGTCAACCTCGACGGGCTACCCTCACACCGTCAAGCTCCCGACATCTCCGGTTATGAACGCACCCGCATGTTGGCTGATGAAATGGCTTCTTGGCTAGACCATCAACGCCGAGCGCATGAACTTTCTCGTAAACCGGGAACCTTGGAAGAACTAGCCGCACGTCGGGGCAACATGAACCCCAGGCTTTCCAAAGAATGGTTGCTGTATTTGGCTGCGGTGGGGGCTTCTAAGAGCGACGACGGTTATCGGTGGACCATTGACCCGGCTTTGCGGATGGGAGGGTTCGGTCCATACCGTCCTGACTGGTCCCTAAAGCGGCTGTCTTCGATTTCAATGCCGTTATTCGGGGTGCTTTCAACCATTGAAGAGCCCATGGGTTGGGGTACTTCGCTCGCCGATGTAGAGCCGCACTTGCCCTATGGCGGTCGAGTAATTGAAATGCCTGACACTGGCCATTTTTTGCATATTGAACGCCCGCAAGCCGTGGCTGATCTGGTATTGGAGTTCTTGTCGTGACCGCCAATCGAACCACTACATTTCTTCGTCACAACAAGATTGATTTGGCGCTCCACCAACTCAGGTCGGGCGAAGGTCGGGCGTTGTTGGTGTTAAACGGGTTGGGCGAATCGTCACCCTTGCGTACCCCCGAGAGCCTTGCTTCTTGGCCCGGACCTATTTACGCCCTAGACATCACCGGGCACGGCGAATCGACAGTTCCACAAGGTGGCGGTTACAGCTCGGAAGTGATGATGGCTGACGCCGATGTGGCGCTTGGGCACCTAGGGGCAGCAACGGTCTACGGTCGCGGACAGGGAGCATATTTAGCTCTAATGCTGGCAGGCAGCCGTCCTGAAGAAGTGAAGGGTGCGATTCTTGATGACGGCCCAGGAATCGCGGGAGGTGGTTCCACACCACCGAGTGGGGTGTTGCTGCGTGTTGACACCAACGCGCCTAGCCCACCCGACCCCTTTGCCATGCATGAGCTGGCCTTGGAGGTGCGGCCGCCTGACTACGCCACCTCGTTTGTACGTCAAGCGGTGTATCTAAACGACCTTGACCCATGCATCGTGGTGTGTGCGCGTACTCAGCCCGAATGGCTTGCCGCGGTGGCTGGGGAATACGGGGTGCGTGAAGAACCCCTCGAGGCCGCTCTGGCTCGCTTTGGAGCTATTCCTTAACAACCAGAACTGCGACTATCTGTATCGGCCACCGTTTCTGTTTCGCCGTCAGGTTTGTTGTTGCCAAGCGCTATTCGTCTCGGCAACCAACGTAGGTGGCCAAATCAGCCAATGCGTCGAGAGCCACTTTTTCTAACGGCGCGTCAGCTAGCGAGGCAGCTGCTTGAGTGGTCAGACGGTCGACCGAAGCATTAACCACGTCGCGGGCACCAGTATCTTCCAATACTTGTTGGATACGGGCGATTTCGCGCTCGCTCAGATCGGCTTTGCCTACCGTGGCCAGCACTTCTCGCTCCCCAGGGGTGGCCTTGGCGGTGGCAATCGCCAAAAGCGGGGTGGGTTTACCTTCCCGCAGGTCTTCTCCGATGGGCTTGCCAGTTAACTCGGGTTGGCCGAATACGCCCAAAAGGTCGTCACGTAATTGGAACGCTTCACCTAGTGGAACGCCGTAGCGGTCGAGCTGGTCTTGTAATTCTGGCAGACGGCCAAGCAGTGCAACGCCTAAATGCAGCGGCCGCTCGATAGTGTATTTGCCAGATTTGTAGCGAGAAATTCGTTGGGCCGCTGCCAAATCAGTGTCGCCACGCACCGTGCCTAATAAGTCGAGGTACTGGCCGATATTCACCTCAATGCGCAGCTCATGCCAGATTTCGGCGGCTTGAATGGGCATGCCTGTCATCAAACGGTCGGCATATACATGGGCCACATCACCCACCAAAATGGCCACGCCTTCACCAAAGTTTTCGGCTTCACCCCGCCAGTCTTCCTGGTCGTGGCGCTCGGCAAATTCCACATGCACGGTTGGAATACCACGACGCGTGGCCGAGTTGTCCATCACGTCGTCGTGGATGAGGGCAAACACCTGGAGTAGTTCAAAAGCGGCCGCTGCATCGAGTGCTTGAGAGTCGAGCGGGTCCCCCCCAGCACCCACAAAACTCCAATGGCAAAACGCGGCCCGTAATCGCTTGCCGCCGCTCATGACGAGTCTATTTAGCGACGCCAAAGGTGGCACCAAATCAAGATCTAGACCACCCCAACGCTCAATCTCGCTGGCTAAAATACCCTCGAGCCGCGAAGTGACCCGCTCAGCAATGTCGGTTAGAACATCCGGCGCGGACACACAGGAGCTGACCTTGTCCGAAGCGTCGGTTTGCATTTTTCACACTCTATCGGGGTCATCTGGCGCTTCGAGGCTAGCCACTACTCGGGTAACTTCCATTCGAGCTACTTCAATACGCTCACGCAATAGGTTAACAAGCTCGAAGGCTCGTGCCACCCGAGAGGACAACAGGTCAACGTCCAAATTGTTGCCGTCGAGCTCGGAAGCAATCTGTTCCAGCTCGGCCATGGCCTCTAGGTAATCACCCATCGGTTTTTCTCTCTATGGTTTGAATGGCACTAGTTATGGTGCCGTCTTGCAACATCGTGTGGATGTGGGAACCTTCGCCCAGTTCGTTCACGCTACGCACTAATTCGCCATCAGCGGTGCGGGTTATCGACCAGCCCCTTGCCAACAATTTCGCGGGATCAAGTGCTGAAACATAGCGCTGTAACGATTCGATTTTGGCTTCGGCACGTTCGAGGGCATTGTTGGCGCGTTCACTAGCACGCTCACCTAAGCGCACGATGCGGTCTTCTTGTTTGGCTAGCGCTTCCAGTGCCAAGCTGGCACTGAGGCTGGCTAAATCATCAAGCTGCTTACGAAAGTCATTTACCCGTTCGATTAAGAAGCCTGCGGCCGCGGTGGGGGTTTTGAAGGCTTGATAGGCCACTCGATCAGCGATCGACTCGTCGATTTCATGCCCGATCCCGGTGATTACAGGTATTGGGGTTGCGGCAATCATTCTGGCGATGGCTTCGGCGTCAAAAGTAGCCAGATCGCTCCGCGAACCTCCGCCCCGCACGACCGCAATCACGTCAAAGTCGCCGTCGCCTGCTTGAGATAATGCCCTGGTGAGAGCAGGTATTGAGCCATGGCCCTGCACCTGGGAATCGAATAAGGTGACCTGCCAAGCAAAGCTACTGAGGCTAAGTTCATTCAGGAAATCAGCGGCGGCCGCACTATCAGCACTAGTAATAAGGCCCACTCTCAGAGGTAGTGGTGACAGCGCCAATAGCGAGTTACGAGTTAGCAAACCTTCGGTTGCTAGCTGTCGCAATAAGCGTTCTCGTTCGGCTGCTAAACGTCCGAGAGTGTGAGAAGGGTCGATGGCGGTCATCCGCAGTTGGACGCGTCCGGTGGGAGCATAAAAGCTCACTTCACCGCGAATCCGCACTTCCATATCTTCGGCTATCTCTAGGGCGCCAGCTTTAGCTAAGACTGCATCAACCGAGCGTTTATTGCCCCGAAAAAGCACCACATTGATACTGGCTTCAGAGGGTGAACCCAACGTTCCAGGTTCAACAAGGCGAAAATAGCTGTGCCCGGCCGGTGAGGTGCTGAACGAGTGAATCTCGCCTTGTACCCACACTTGGTCGTCGAATGCGTTGGCTAACGCCCCAGCGATAGCGGCGTTTAGTTCAGCAACACTCAGGGTGGGTACAGACATTAAAACTCGTTCGCCTCAAATAATGGTGTGGCCGGGCGTATTCGATCGTTGGTCCAGGAATTTCTAGTTCGGCGCCGTTAGTGGCGCCGAGATGACTACAACAGGGTGGGGTAGACGAGCGACTTTAGTTGGCCGCGGAAGTTGAACGTTCCCGAAGGAATGAACTGGGTCATAAATACTACCGTTAGGTCTTCAGTCGGGTCGCACCAGAAGGTGGTAGATGCGTAACCACCCCACATAAAGTCACCCTTGTTGCCGATCTGAGCAGTCTCGACTGGGCCATTGCTAACGGCCATGGTGAAACCAAAGCCCATACCCTCAAAACCTACTTCGCCGTAGCTACCAGGAATGGCGAACTTGGTCATGTCGGCACCGTCAGGCAGGTGATTCATGGTCATTAAATCAACCGTTTTGCGTCCGAGGATTCGCACTCCGTTAAGTTCACCACCGTTGACCAACATGCGGGTAAAGGTGAGGTAGTCGCCCATTGTTGACACCAAACCACCGCCGCCGGAGAGAAACAGAGGCTCTTTGCGGTAAGAGCTAGTTTGTGGGTCTTCCATGAGCACTAGCTCTTTGTTGCGGTTGCGGCGATAGGTGGCCGAGAAACGGTCTATTTTGTCGTCGCTCACCATAAACCCGGTGTCGACCATGCCTAGGGGGTCGAAGATGGTTTCTTGTAGATAATGGTCGAGACGTTGCCCCGACAACACCTCGATTAGCCGACCACAAATGTCAGTAGAAATGCCATAAACCCAATGTTCCCCAGGGTGGTAGTCGAGGTGACGACCACCTAAGCGATCACAGTATTCCTCTAGCGTGATCTTGCGGTCTAAGTATTTGGGATCTTCCCCTCCAGGCATCTCTGGAAGGCCCATGAGGGTGATGCCAAACCCGCTCATGTGCATCATGGCATCGCTCATGTTCATCGGGCGGCGAGGTTCCACATAACGCATCGAACCGTCGGGTTGGGGTTCTCGTACCTTCTGATTGGCGAAAGAGGGTATGAAACGACTCACCGGGTCGGTGAGCTGGAAGAGCCCTTTCTCATAAAGGCTCATGAGAGCAGTGCCAATAATTGGTTTGGTCATGGAGTAGATGCGCCAAATCGTGTCTTTTGCAACCGGACGGTTCCGTTCCCGGTCGGCGAAACCCACTTCGGTGTAGTAGCCAATGTGCCCATTACGGGCAATCGCAACCTGGGCACCAGCCAGACGGCCCGCTTGAATGTATTGCTGCTCGAGATGATCGTGAATTCGTGAAAGGCGACTTTCGTCCAAACCGGCCGCGCTTGGATTGGTTTCCATACTCAAATCCCCCTGGAGTTACGTAGTTGGGCCGAGCCTACTTCAGCCCACCCACCGCAAGCGACGTTCACAGACCCAGACTACGAATAAGTTTTCACTTCTTTGACCAGACTTCTTGACGATCGAACAGTGCCGATGAGCTGTGGATCAGCGACTAACTCCGGAAGGGTTAGGGATTATCCATTCCCCGTGTATTACACACCGTTCAATATCGACGCCGGTGACGGTGATTTTGGCGTCGCTTTTGTCGATACGGATGGCATAATCGCGGTCTCGCGAATTTCTCCCAATTGGGAAATTAATCGTTCCATGTTGCGCCTGGGTAACGGATAGTTGGTCGACATGGTCAAATAGAGACGTATCAATCTCGACTAGTTGATACCGGTAAGCTTCCGGAAGCGGGAACATTCTGAGCATGACAATTGCGTCAGTAGCTGCACGATAATCTTGGAAAAGAGTGATGATAGATTGTTGACGGTCCCTTTGTCTTCGGGTGTCTTGTATCCACGCAGCTTCAGTAAGTTTCGAGATGTGAAGACGGTCTTCTCTGATGTCTCTTGCTGATGACGACTTCAAACTGACGTGTCGGACAAGACCGCCTGACGTAATTATCGTTGTGTCGAAGAACCGATGGGTTGCGGACGATGTTGCGACAACCTCAAACCCTGCGTTACGGCATGCTTCGTTAAATGCAGCTTCGAAGGCCGATGTAGCTATAGGCTCGGGGTTCAAAGCGTGATGAGCTCGCAGCCTGGCACTAAAACTTGCAGCCCAGGTGTCTGTGACAAGCCACGAGCTATTCAAGTAATTCGACTCAATATCGGTTAGTTCAGCGTCGATGACTTGTTCAACCACTAGGGCTTCGGCGTCACCCAAGCGGTCTAATTTATTGTGGAGCTCAGACCGCTGTTTCATGGGTAATTGTAAATAGTGCTTGGTCAGCGGATTGAGGATTCTTGGCGATACGTTCGCGTATTAACGGAATGTAATCAGGGTTAACTTCGGTACCAGCGAATCGGCGTCCCATGTCGATAGCTATTTTGCCAGTCGTCCCTGAGCCTAGAAATGGGTCGAGTACAAGATCGTCGCGTTGTGAACCAAGTGCGATGCATCGACGTACAAGCTCAGGGGGAAACGTTGCAAAGTGGGCACCCGGGTAACCGACCGTGTTGATATCCCACACGTCACGCAGCCGACGACCGTTGGGGCCGGTAACGGCGGTTACGTCGTAGTAGTACCGTTCGTTTTTCGAAAATAAAAAGATGTGCTCGTGGCTACGAGTTGGCCGATCGCGTACTGACTCTGGTTGGCAATTTGGTTTGTACCAGATGATGTCGCTTCGTACGTACCAACCTGCGTCTTGCATGGCAAGAGCGAAGCGCCAAGGGATACCAATGAGGTCTTTATTCTTAGTGCCTTCAGGGTTGGGAGGGCGCATAGCCATCGCCCGTGCTGAGTTTTTCGGGTCCGGGGCTCGCCAGGTTCGATTGCCGGAGGTGTATGAGTCCCCAATGTTGACCCAAAGTGTTCCGTTGCTGCTTAGTATCCGACCGACCTCATCAAAAATGCGAACTAGAGACTTAAGGTACTCATCTAAGTTTTCATCGCGGCCAATTTGGCCATCAGTTTGGTAGTCGCGTAATGACCAATAAGGAGGTGATGTAACCGCCATTTGGGCGGAACCAGAAGGAAGGCTACGCAACATCGCTTCAGCATTCCCCACAAGCACCACATTCTGCTTAGTGTCAAGCAGATGTTTGACACTGCCAGGTGTTGGGCTGTTTAGATAACTAGTGCTTTGGTTTGGTTGGCATAGCGGGGCTGCAATGTTGGCAGACTCGGTGCCATTACGAGCTTGTTGGTTCGGCATTAGAACAGAAATCTCCTTCGCCTACCTAAGCGCGGATGGGCGGGGAAGCTTTTTATAAGGCTACTCCACTGCTAAGACAGTCTCGGGCGCTCACCCCTAATAGGCGGTGATTCCCATGAGATTATATTTAGCTAGAGCATGGCAAGGCCCGTTTACGAGGACAGGCGGAACCAGCGACAAACAATTGCAAAGCGAAGGCGCGAAGTGAACCAACGTGAAGAAAACCCTTAAACGATTTGGTTCAAGGGTTTCCTACGCCAGGTGATGAAAAACTCAGCGGAAGGTGTGGGATTTGAACCCACGGTGACCCGGAGGCCACAACGGCTTTCGAGGCCGCCCCATTCGTCCGCTCTGGCAACCTTCCGTTCACGATGCTAGTCGGATTGCCAAACTTTTGGCTAGCCCCGACGGGTAGCAAAGAAGTTTTGCAGTAGCTCGGCGCTTTCTTCGCCCAAGACCCCGTGCGTGATTCGCATTTCATGGTTAAGCCGGGGGTCGGACCCTAGGTTGTAAAGCGAACCGCAAGCCCCTGATTTCGGGTCGGGCGCACCGTAAACCACTTCACTTACGCGGGCTGCCAAGGCAGCACCGGCACACATGGGGCACGGCTCTAAGGTCACCACCAAGGTGGCATTAACTAGGCGCCAACCATCGCCCACCGCGGCCGCAGCATCGCGCAAAGCAAGAATTTCAGCATGTGCAGTGGGGTCGGAAGCGGCTTCGCGCTCGTTGTGCCGGGCGGCCACCACCTCACCGTCATAAAGCACCACCGCGCCGATCGGTACATCGTTGGCTTCCGCAGCTAGCCGGGCCTGCTCTAAGGCCAAACGCATTGCTTCTTCGTTCGAAATTGCCATTGGTGCCTCGCTTTGAACTACCAGGGAATCGTGGGCAGTTGCTTCATGTTGACCGGGGCCCAAAAGGCCAATAAACCAACGTTCTGGCGGAGGGGGTGGGATTCGAACCCACGGTAGGTTGCCCTACAAACGCTTTCCAAGCGTTCCGATTCGGCCGCTCTCGCACCCCTCCAGGTGTGGGTTACAACTTAACCCATAAAAGCGGCTATCCTTTAATTTAACCCGGTCTGACATGTGGCGGTCGGGCCCTGTGCAATTACAGTCCGTGAACCGAGTCAGGGCCGGAAGGCAGCAGCTCTCAGCGGAGCCTGTAATGTGCCGCAGTAAGTCTGGCCGTCACTTGTGAAACCGGGTTTCTGGGTTAAATGCCGCCTACCGATAGAGTCAGGCTCATGTCGTATCAGTCTCTATATCGGCGTTACCGCTCGGGCCGATTTGGCGAGCTACGCGGCCAGGAACACGTGGTGCGGGCGCTGCGAAACGCGGTGCGTGAAAACCGGGTTGGTCACGCCTATTTATTTAGCGGTCCTAGGGGCACTGGCAAAACGTCAACCGCACGAATTTTGGCGAAAGCTCTTAACTGCGAAAACGTAATCGACGGCGAACCTTGTGGGGAGTGCGCTTCGTGTTTAGCCATTGAGGCTGGCAATTCCTTCGACCTCCACGAGCTAGACGCCGCTTCAAACAATGGTGTGGAAGCCGTTCGCGACCTAATTAGCCGAACCGTAATTGCCTCCCCCGGGCGCACCAAAGTCTATGTGCTCGACGAAGTGCATATGCTCACCACCGCGGCCTCGAATGCTTTGTTGAAAACGTTGGAAGAACCACCGTCAAACGTGGTGTTCATCTTGGCTACGACTGATCCCCATAAGGTGCTGCCCACCATTCGCAGTCGTACCCAGCACTTAGAATTTGGCCTTATTTCAGCTGAAGAGCTGGAAGAACATGTGCGCTACATCATCAATGACGCTGAACTTGGTGTTGATGAAGAAGGTATTGCGTATGCCCTTCGCCAAGGCGGCGGTTCGGCCCGCGACACGCTCTCGGTGCTGGAACAAATTGTGGCAGCTGGTGGTGTGCCAGCCTCGGGTGATGCCGCCAACCAGATTGTTGATGCATTAGCCGAAGAAGACACCGCCGCCGCCTTGGTAGCCCTTAACGAGGCGCTAAACCTTGGCCGTGAGCCCCGTCCGTTGGCCGAAGACTTGCTGAGCCAGCTACGAAATGTTTTCTTGGCATCAGTGCGAGCTCCGCTAGTGAACCTGACCGAAGCCGACGTGGCTAAAGCCAACGATCAAGCTCAACGGTTGGGCCGAGCAACCATCACTAGAGCGCTCGAACTTATTGGGGCTGCCATTGCTGAAATGCGTTTTGTGGGCGACCCTCGCATTCCCCTGGAAGTGGCCGTGGTACGTCTTACACAACCGGCTATCGATACTTCGTTGGCGGCCTTGGTGGAACGGGTAGCCAAGCTGGAACGCCAAGTTGCTTCCGCCGGTGAGGCTGGTGCTGCGCCAACCGCGCCACCTCCTTCGGTGCCACCCCGCCCAAGCCCAAGTGTCTCGGCGCAACCTCCACCCGAGGTACCATCCGCCTCGGCCCAGTCTTCGGTTCCGTCCCAGGCTTCGGCTGCACCCGAGGTACCATCCGCTCCGGCGAAGGTTTCAGCAGATGTCGAACAGGCCAAGGCCGAAACCAAGCCCGAACCGCCAAAGGCCGCTACGACTACCACTTCTGGGGCTACAGCTACAGCATCAAATAGCGGGGCGCTGCCAAAGCTTGAAGCCCTTGAATCGGCCTGGCGTTCAACGATCTTGCCTGGTCTGGGCAACCGGACTCGGGCCCGTTACGGTGCCGGTGAGTTCATTGCTGTTGATAGCGAAGCTCACTACGCCTTGCCGAATATGATCCATCGGGATCGTTGCGAAGAACTTCGCGGTGAGGTGGAAGCGGCCTTGCAAGCCCATTTTGGGGTGCCCGTTCCGCTCAAGTTGGTGGTTCAGGGCGCTAGTAGCGAAGTAGTTGTCCCTAGACAAGCTGCCACTGAGCCAGAGCGCAATTATGAGGAAGAGCTGGCTGATCTGGGTGATGTTTCTGAACTTCCAGAAGCCGATGTCGCGGCCAGCACCATCGAACGCATCACCGAAATGTTTCCCGGAACTACCGTTGTTGATACCGGTGGTCAAACATGAATGTCTCACTCCAACATGAGCGCGCCAGGCCCGATAGCGTGGTTATTTCGTTCAAGGCCAGACCCAAGTTCACGAATTCCCCCAAGGAGACCCAATGAGCGAACCATCACTAGGCGACCTACTGGCCCAAGCTCAACAAATGCAACAGCAGCTGATGGCCGCCCAAGCCCAAGCAGCGGCCGCCGTGGTAGAAGGCAGCGCCGGTGGTGGAGCGGTGAAAATTTCCGTAAATGGGCACCTAGAATTTCGTTCTGTTCACATTGACCCTGAAGTGATCGACCCGGAAGACCCCTCCATGCTTGAAGACCTGGTGCTGGCGGCCCTAGGCGATGCGATGGCCCAGATTGGTGAAATGCAGCAGGGCGCGATTGGTGGCCTCGACCTTGGTGCGCTGGGCGACTTGGGTGGGCTCGGCGGAATGTTAGGACAAGGCTGAGGTTCAGTTGGCCGTTTATTCTGGCGCTGTACAGGAATTGATCGACGAGTTAGGCCGGCTCCCTGGGATCGGTCCAAAATCAGCCCAACGTATTGCTTTCTATTTGTTGCGAGCACCCAAAGTCGATGCGCTGCGTTTAGCCGACTCGATTGTTTCGGCTAAAGAAAAGGTCTCGTTTTGTCAACGCTGTTTCAACATGGCCGAAGGCGAGCTGTGCGAAATCTGTCTTGATCCAAAACGTGATCCGCACCTGATCTGTGTGGTGGAAGACCCCCGCGACATCGTGGCCATTGAACGAACCCGTGAATATCGTGGCCGTTACCACGTGCTGCATGGGGCGATCAGTCCGATCGAAGGGGTTGGGCCCGACCAGCTAAAGATCAAAGAGCTTCTGGCTCGGCTAAACCCGGAAGAAGTAACCGAAGTTATCTTATGCACTAACCCCAACATCGAGGGTGAAGCTACGGCCATGTATTTGGGTCGCCTGATTGCTCCACTCGGGGTGAATGTTACAAAGATTGCGAGTGGGCTGCCGGTGGGTGGCGACCTTGAATACGCCGACGAATTGACCTTGGGTCGAGCCTTAGAAGGTCGTCGAGCGATCTAAGCGTCCACTATTTGGTGGCGTTGTCTAGGCATGTGTGGCCAGAGGCTGTGGTTGTGAGCCAGCCAGCCTCTTGTTGCTGCGCCGGCGCGTTTTACCAGTACATCGGCTTGAACTAAGCGAGTTCGGTGCAGCAGCTTGCTTATTGCGAAGCATGCCAAGGCTGCATTCTAGTACAAAGCACCGGTAAAAATAGTGCCGCCCCAATTGCCTGGGCGCGGGCGGGATGCCAAGCAATAGGGGCGGTACCAATATCTGCCAAGTAAGCGTTAGCTCCCTTGACCGACACCTTTACATTACAACTGTTACAGAAATATTACAAATAGTTTACGAAATGGTTCGTAGGATGGCGCCGTCGCCTTGACCGCCACCACCGCAAAGGGCCACGGCACCGGTGCCACCGCCACGGCGGTGCAGTTCAAGGAGAATATGCAATGCCAAACGGTTACCCGACATGCCAACGGGGTGACCAAGGGCAACCGCACCACCGTTCACGTTGGTGATTTCATCGGTTATGCCCAAGTCGCGCATGGAAGCCACGCCAACAGCGGCGAAGGCTTCATTCAGCTCGAAAAGGTCGATGTCGCCAACCGACAAATTCGCCTTGCCCAAAGCTTGTTTAATGGCTGCTGCTGGCTGGGTCAGCAAGGAAGCGTCGGGACCTGCTACCTGGCCGTAGCTCACTAGCTCGCCCAAGGGTGTAATGCCTAGCTTCTCAGCCATGGCCTTGCTGGTCATAACAACGGCGGAAGCGCCGTCTGAAATTTGGGAGGCGTTACCAGCAGTGATGTTACCTGCGGAGTCGAAAGCCGGGCGCAGCTTGGAAAGCGATTCGACGGTGGTGTCGCCACGAACACCTTCGTCGTCGCTTACCACAATGGCATCGCCTCGACGCTGTGGAACCTCGACTGGCACGATTTCGCCTTCAAACAGGCCGTTCTTCTGAGCCGCAGCTGCACGTTGGTGCGACTTAGCTGACAGATCGTCTTGCTCTTCACGGCCCAAACCTGCCGAAGCCGCATACTTCTCGGTGCCAGCGCCCATTGCGCACTGATCAAAAGCGCAGAACAAACCGTCGTACATCATCGAATCGACCACGGTTTGGTCGCCGATGCGGTAGCCAGAGCGAGCCCCTGGGAGCAAGTAGGGAGCATTGGTCATCGACTCCATACCGCCAGCCACCACAATGTCGGCTTCGCCTGACTGGATCATTTGGTCGGCCAAAAAGATCGAGTTCAAACCTGAGAGGCACACCTTATTAATGGTGGTAGCAGGCACGCCCATGTCGATACCGCCATTAACAGCGGCCTGTCGAGCGGTAATTTGGCCTGCCCCAGCTTGGAGCACTTGCCCCATGAAAACGTAATCGACCTGCTCAGGCTTGACGCCGGCGCGCTCAAGGGCGGCCTTAATGGCGAAACCACCAAGTTGGGTGGCAGCGAACGAAGCGAGTCCGCCTGAAAGCTTGCCGATAGGCGTACGAGCGCCATGTAGGATTACGGAACCGGCCATGGTGGGCCTCCCCAGAAAGATGTGCGATCCAATGGTTGTCCCAGCATAGAGAGAACCTTTCCAATTGGGCCACCTTGGCCCGCTAATAGCATCAATCTTTTATGCTGACATGGAGAAAAGGTTCTAGGCGCGGCTAGCTTTCGGGTCTATGGATCAATTTCGCGAGGCTATAAATAACGGAGCTTCCGGTGAGGAACTTGCCGCGATTCCGCTACCCGAGTCTTACCGTGCTGCTCACCTGTTACGTTCTGAACAGCAGATTTTCGAAGGTTTGCCATCCAATGAGAAAGATCCACGACGGTCTATTCACGTTGGTGATGTCCCCACGCCCGAGCTAGCTCCCGACGAGGTGGTCGTGGCCGTTATGGCCAGTGCCATCAACTTCAACACCGTCTGGTCCTCAATTTTTGAACCGGTCTCCACTTTTGGCGCCCTTGATCGTTTGGGCCGCCAAAGCGAATGGGCGAAGCGCCATGCCATCGATCATCACGTCATCGGTTCGGATGCTGCCGGTGTGGTAGTGCGGGTTGGTTCGGCGGTACGCGCTTGGAAGCCGGGCGACCGAGTAGTAGTGCACTGCAACTACATTGATGACCAAGACCCAGCCGCTCACGACGATGCCATGATGGCCTCTAACCAGGTGATTTGGGGTTATGAGACCAACTTTGGCGGTCTAGCCGACATGGCTTTGGTGCGTGCCAACCAGCTAATGCCGAAACCCGATCATCTTTCTTGGGAAGAAGCGGCCTGCAACGCTTTGGTGAACTCGACCAGCTACCGCATGCTGCTTTCGCCAAACTCGTACCAAATCAAACAAGGCGAAGCGGTACTCATTTGGGGTGCCTCGGGTGGTCTGGGCGGTTATGCGGTTCAGTATTGCCTAAACGGTGGAGCGACACCGGTAGCGGTCGTTTCCTCCCCTGAAAAAGCTGATCTTTTGCGCCAAATGGGTGTTGAGCACGTAATCGACCGCAAAGCTGCTGGTTACAAGTTCTGGAAAGATGAAACCACCCAAGACCCGGCTGAATGGCGTCGTTTAGGTTCTGACATTCGTGACATGATTGGTCGCGATGTGGACGTGGTGTTCGAGCACCCCGGCCGTCAAACCTTCGGAGCTTCGGTATATGTAGCCCGTCGTGGTGGTTCCATCGTCACCTGCGCTGCCACCAGTGGTTACATGCTGGAATTCGACAACCGTCACCTGTGGATGCGCCTCAAGCGCATCATCGGTTCCCACTTCGCCAACTATCACGAAGCCTGGCAGGCGAACGAGCTCATTCGCCAAGGTCGTGTGCAGCCAATTCTCTCAGCGGTTCACACCCTTGAAAACGTGGGCGAAGCCACCTACCAAATGCACCACAACCTGCACGAAGGTAAGATTGGTGTGTTGTGTCTGGCCGAGGAAGAAGGCCAAGGAATTGAAGATCCCGAGATGCGGGAACGAGTCGGTGAAGACAAGATCACCCTCTTCCGCCGAGCGGGCGTATAGGCAGGCCGAAACGGAGACCAATTGTTATGAGCGAGTTGCTGTTAACCGAAATTGACCATGTGGCAATTGCCGTAAACGACTTGGAAGCAGCGATCAGCTACTATCAAGACACCTTCGGTGCCACCGTTGATCATCGTGAAGTAGTGGAATCAGACGGGGTGGAAGAGGCCTTACTCAAGGTGGCCGAAAGCTACATCCAGCTTCTCACCCCAACCACCGATGATTCACCGGTCGCCAAATATCTGGCCAAGAAAGGTGAAGGTCTCCACCACATTGGATATCGAGTGGACGACTGCGCCGCGGCACTTCAGGCCGTTAAAGACCAAGGAGGCCGCGTAATTGACGAAGCGCCTCGCCCCGGTTCTCGGGGTACCACGGTGGCCTTCGTGCATCCGAAAACAGCCTTCGGCACGCTAATCGAGCTGGTTCAAGAATAAACACCCACTTCAAACCCATAAAGCAAGTAATTGCTGGCTTAGATCGCCGCCCCATCTATTTGGGGGCGGCGCTCTTCGCGTTTGGGTACGTGCCTCTCATGTTCCTGGGGCCCGGCACAGACTTAGACGTTCGTAGCGTCTACCAATCAGGACAAGCCATATTAGATGGGCATTACCAGGTTTCCCGAGTGCCAGGTTCGCCGGTCTTTGAAGCCGTCAGTGGTGTGTTGCATAGCCTTGGTGGTGCAGTGGCAGTGAATGTTGGCTCGGGGCTTGCAGCCCTTAGCTTGGCGTTAGCGGTGGCCGTGCTAGTCGCACAAGAACGGCCAGCCGTGGCGCGGGGTGCTGCTTGGTTTGGCCTAGCAATTTTGCTCAACCCTTTCATATGGGTGGCTGGCACATCCATGGTTGATTTCGTGTGGGCGTTAGCCGCTTTGGCCTGGGGATTAGTAGCGCAGCGACGTCGACACCTAAGCATGGCTTTGCTCTATGCCATCTCGATCGGAATTCGAGCGTCCGGGGCATTTCTAGTAGCGGCCTTAGTTCTTGGAGAGCTCTGGTGGTTGAGAACCAACCGTGGTGATATATATCCAGATGGCGTCGACCCTCTTTATCTAAGCGACAATGAGGGTAATCCAAGTGACGACAGTGCCGCGACGACCAGCGACCAGCCTGAGACGACTAAGTCGCGTTCACCTAGGGCGACGCTCGGCACGGAACGAGGCCCCCAAGTCTGGCTGTTGCGAAGCACGGCTTTAGCGGTGGTGTTAACGACCCTTGTCTTTTTGCCGCCATTCACCACTTTGGGGTTTGGTTTCTTGAAATCGAACGTGGAAGCCGCCAGTCTGTTCTCGCACCTTGGACGAGCAGCCG
Source organism: Acidimicrobiia bacterium (assembly GCA_041676705.1). Taxonomy (NCBI): domain Bacteria; kingdom Bacillati; phylum Actinomycetota; class Acidimicrobiia; species Acidimicrobiia bacterium. The sequence continues at coordinate 359,761 of JBAYRL010000002.1, read as the reverse complement.
TTAAGAGCTGGTATTTTTACGGTCCGGTGGTGGTGGGGCTCATGCTTTGGACGCTCCTGCGGCGCTGGCCCCGATTGCGCACCAGTTGGCAGCACCAGCCAGTCTTCCGCATGGCATTTCTGGCCGTGGTGGCAGTTCAGCTTCTTTTTATTCGCTATCCGTGGAAGCTGTCCCATTTAATTCCAGCGTTTGTGTTTGTAGTGATGATGGCTGCCCTCATCGAAAATTGGGGTCGTGCCGCCTTTACGGTGCTTCTAGTCGCGCAGCTGCTTTTAGGCGCGGTGAATTTGAACTTGGCCAACCCCGACCAGCCGAACGCCGCGACCAGCGGACATTTCGCCCCGGAAATCTTGACGGGACCTCTAATTAGAGACATTCAGTGTCGAGTCCGGTTCGACCGAGACACCTATTTGCGTCCAGCCCCCGACGGTGAGGGCGGAGTGGGTAGTGACCTGTTGGAAATATGGGCCTGTGTGGTGCCATGGTCGAAATAGCTACCCGCTTCGCGCTAAGCATGTAGCACGGTTGTTCCAAACCTGTTGCACGGTGAGCATTAGTTGAAGGAGTTGTGATGGCCGACGAAGAAACCTACGCCGCCAACTGGTATCCCGACCCGTTTCTTCGGGCTGAGCTGCGCTATTACGATGGCGCAAAATGGACTGAACATATTTCGACCAAAGGCGAAACCTTGGTTGACCCCTTTGGCGCCAACCCTAGCGTCACCGGTGGGGTGAAAGATTACGTTGTAGCGAGTGGTCTCAAGGACTACATCATGGACGGTGCCAACGCTGCCAACTTCACCGATAGCCGACCTCAGTGGACCGGCACAGGGCACCTCTTCACCGAACCGGTTTTGGTGGTTAAACAACAAGGTTCGGGCATGCTGTCAACCTCGTCGAACTACAACGTAGAAGGCCACGACGGGGTGCGTTTAGGGTCGGTTCGTGAAGTAGGTCAAAGCCAAGCGAAACAAGTTTTTCGGGCTCTAACCAACTTTGACAAACATCTCAAACAGCAATTTGAAGTGTTAGATGCCGACGACAATGTGATGTTAAAACTGGTTCGTCCCGCCAACTGGATGAAGTCGAAAATCGAGATCAGCGACGCTGCTGACAATCTCATTGGTGTGGTGAAACAGAAGAATACCTACGGCTCTATCGACTTCACCCTTGAAGTTGACGGTCGCAAGATTGGCAGAATTAAGGGTCAAGATTGGGGCTCCCACGAGTTCACCATTCATGACGAATCGGGCGCCGAGATCGGCAAGATAACCAAAGCTTTCGAAGGCTTGCGCCAAGTGTTCAAAACAGGAACCGACAGCTACGTAGTTGTTATGCACCGTCCCTTAGAAGATCCGCTTCGACTCTTGGTGGTGGCCTCTGGTGTCTGCATCGACACCGCTTTGCACCCCGAAGAACGCCGCAGCATTCTCTAGCGGAATGCTTCACCGCCGACCTTAAGGTTTATCGCATGCAAGTTCACCTTGTTGATGGCACCTACGAACTTTTTCGGCACTTCTTTGCCGTGCCGTCACGCCAAGCTGATGACGGTCAAGAAATCGCCGCCGTGCGTAGCGTGGTTACTTCCATGATTCTTCTCTTGGAAGAAGGTGCCACCCATGTCGGCATCGCAACCGACACCGTAATCGAATCGTTCCGAAACGAACTTTGGCCTACTTATAAAAGTTCCGACGGGGTGGACCCCTTAATTCTGAGCCAATTTCAACTGCTAGAAAAAGCGCTCGAAACAGCAGGTTTTGCGGTTTTCCCTATGGTTGAGCACGAAGCTGACGATGCATTAGCGGCACTTGCTAAAATCGCGGCCGCCGATGAACGGGTAAGCGAGGTGCTGGTAGCGAGCCCCGACAAAGACTTCGCCCAACTGGTGGGCGGCAAAGTTTTCCAGCTTGATCGTCGCCGGAACGAACGGCTAGGCGTACCGGAAATATTGGAAAAATATGGGGTCACCCCCAAATCGATTCCGGATTGGTTGGCGTTGGTAGGCGATGCTGCCGACGGGTTCCCCGGGGTCAGCGGCTGGGGTGCCAAATCTAGCGCAACCGTGCTCAGCCGATATGAGCATGTAGCTGATATCCCAACCGACCCCGCCGAATGGGAAATAAAGGTTCGAGGCGCTTCCAAGCTGTCATCCAACCTAGAAGCAGCCCGTGACGAGGCCATGTTGTTCGTGCACCTAGCCACCCTGGTCGACGACTGTCTCGACCCCTTCCCGGTAGAAGAGTTGGCGTGGCGAGCCCCAACCGAAGCGACCGCCACCATGATGGACTATTTGGGAGCCCCAAAACTGTACGAACGGCTGGTGGCTCTAGCCAGCAATCGCCCACCAAACTAATCCCGCCTGGCCCAGATGGTAGGTCACCATGACCGCCAAATTGCCGTTGTTAAGAGGATTCACAAAACGATTCCAAGCCAAGATGGCGTCGGAAGCGTAAAACAGCAGCGCACCGAAAATTGCGGTCGGTCGACCGGTGCCAAACGCGGCCACCACCATGGCTGAAATCACCAGCAAATACACCATTACGGCTTTCGTTAACCGACTGTGGTAGAGCGACACGCCACCGACAATTACCCGGCCGATCGTGGCACCTCCCACAGCCACCAGCGCAAGACCAACCAAAGCGCTCAGCCACGATTCCCAAGCCAGTAATAACCCGTTCACATAAAAGATGTGGCCACACAAAAAGGCACCCAGCCCGGCAATAAACCAGCGAGCGGGGAGCAGCAAAAAAACATCACCGGCCAACGAACAAAGCAGGCCTAACACCATCCATGCCCGAATAGTGTTATTAGCCGGTGAAGCTGTGATTGCCAATAACGTTAAAGCCGCCAGTGCACCCGGTTTAGCCACAAAACGCCAGGTCTTCTCGTCGACAAAAACCGCCCACCAGTCGGTAAGCGCCATGCCAAATGCGACCAATGCGAAGATCCACCCCCAAATCGCCATACGTCACGCTAACAGGCCAACTAGTTTGGTGTCTATGACCACGACACGCGAAGAAACCATCATCGTCGAGGGGGGCGAGATGAAAGCCCACCTCGCGGTTCCAACCAGCGGTACTGGCCCCGGTGTGCTGCTCATCCAAGAAATTGGAGGAGTTAACGGCTACATGGAAGAAGTCGCCGGCCGTCTAGCAAATTTGGGCTATGTGGCTTTAGCCCCCGACGTGTTCTGGCGGGTCCAACCTGGTTTTGTGGTGCAGGAATTTAGCGACGAAACCTTCCCTAAAGCCATTGAAGTTTCAAGCCAGGTAGACCCCGCTCTAGCCGTGGCCGACTTAGGAATGGCGCTCGAACACCTACGAGAACTCCCCGAAACTACCGGTGGGGTCGGTGTTTTGGGCTTCTGCTTTGGCGGAACCATGGCCTATCTGGTTGGTGCCGAGTACGAACCCGACATTGTGGTGTCGTATTACGGCTCGGGTGTGGCCGGAGCGATAGATCGCGCTGCCGATATTGTCTGCCCCATGCTGATGCACTTCGGCGGGAAAGACCCGTTCTTGCCGATGGCTGATATTGAAACCATTGAATCAGGCACTTCAGGAATGGAGAACGTACAGATCGTTGTGCAACCCAATGCCGGTCACGCTTTCGATAACCACGCCTCGCCGGTTTACTACGATCAAGGCGCAGCGCAGGCCGCCTGGGAAATAACGGCCGCCTTCCTAAGTGAGAATCTGTCTGTTGAATAGCGCTTATTGGGTCGAAGCGGTGGCGCGCGGTAGTCTCGACGCATGACCGAGATCACCCTCGCTGAGCGCGTTGAACAGTTAAAACAGCGCAAAGAAGAGGCGCTAAATGCAGGTTCGCCGCGATCTGTAGAGCGTCAAAAAGCCAAAGGTAAGATGCTGGCCCGGGAGCGAATTGAATATCTGCTCGATCCGGGATCGTTCCACGAGCTCGACATGTTGGCCCGCCACCGTGCCCACACCAGTGGCATTGAAGAGCGACCCTACACCGATGGCGTGATCACTGGTTGGGGCACCATCGAAGGCCGCAAAGTTTTTGTGTTCTCCCAAGATTTCACCGTGTTTGGCGGGGCACTGGGCGAGGTCTTTGCTGAGAAGATCCACAAAATGATGGACTTGGCGCTTTCGGTCGGGGCACCCGTAATTGGCCTAAACGACGGAGCCGGGGCGCGTATCCAAGAAGGCGTAGTTTCGCTCGATAGCTACGGTGGAATTTTTTATCGCAACGTTCAAGCCTCCGGCGTTATCCCCCAAATCTCGGTAATCCTCGGCCCTTGTGCGGGTGGCGCGGTGTACAGCCCCGCGATGACCGACTTCATATTCATGGTGCGCGAAAGCTCACACATGTTCATCACCGGCCCCGATGTGGTGAAAACGGTGACCGGTGAAGAGGTCACACTCGAAGAGCTAGGCGGAGCCCAGAGCCACGCTTCAAAGTCGGGGGTGGCCACTTTCGTATCCGACGACGAGAAGTCCTGTCTCGACGACGTACGTTTCCTGTTTGGATTTTTGCCCTCCAACAACCTGGAAGAAGCACCAGAAACCGACCTGGGTGACGACCCTGAACGGCTTTGCCCAGAACTCACCGAAATGATGCCCGCCAGCCCCAACGTGCCTTACAACATGGTGAAGGTAATTGAGGCCGTAGTCGACGACGGCGAATTCTTTGAATACTTCCCACATTGGGCGCAGAGCATGGTCTGCGGTTTTGCTCGCCTCGACGGTAAATCAGTTGGCATAGTCGGAAACCAGCCCATGATGTTCGCCGGTGTGCTCGACATCGAATCTTCCGAAAAAGCAGCCCGCTTTGTACGTACCTGCGACGCTTTCAATATTCCGCTCGTGACCTTCGTTGACGTCCCTGGTTTCCTCCCTGGCGTAGACCAAGAATACAACGGCATTATTCGCCACGGTGCCAAGCTGCTTTACGCCTTCTGCGAGGCCACCGTGCCACGCATTCAAGTGATTACCCGCAAGGCATACGGCGGCGCTTATGTGGTTATGAACTCGAAATCAATCGGTGCCGACCTGGCTTTCGCCTGGCCTTCGGCCGAATTGGCTGTCATGGGTCCCCAAGGCGCGGTTGAGATTGTGTATCGCCGTGAACTCCAAACTGCCGCCGACCCAGAATCTCGCCGGGCTGAGCTGGTTAATGAATACGTGGAGCGCTACGCCAACCCTTATGTGGCTGCAGAGCGAGGCTACGTCGACGACGTGATCGACCCGGCTGAAACCAGGGTCAAACTGATCGCCGGTCTCGACATGTTGCGTTCCAAGCGGGAAGAACTGCCCAAACGCAAGCACGGAAACATGCCGCTATGAGCCTGCGCGCCGAAGTTGACGGTGAAGCCACTGACGAAGAAGTGGCGGCCATTGTGGCTGCCATTCAAGCCACGGTTCTGACTGCTGCGGTCGCTCCAGTCGAGCCTCCGAACCAAGTTCCGTCTCGGTGGCGATTCTCTGGCCGTTGGTGGGCCAAACCCGTCACGAAGCGGCGTGAGCGTCCTCAAGCCCGCTGAAACCCCGCGTCTGGAGGTCACCACCGTTGCCAACGACGAGGTGACCTTCCACCACGGTGACCAAGTTCGACAATTTGATGACCTCGAACCCCAGCGCACCTACAACCTAGACGGCCACCTGGTCACCACCCTTCCCGCACCGGGCGAGTTGCTTTGTCGTTTCGCCACCGTGAACGACGTTCATTTTGGGGAGGTGGAAGCCGGGCGAATCGACGGGCTCGATAGCCCCACCTTTGGTGTGGTGCCGGGTGAAGAACCGTACCCAGAGATGATGAACCGCCATGCGGTAGAAGAAATCGCGGCTATTGACCCCGCTGCGGTGCTGATCAAGGGTGATCTAACCTCGACTGGTTCGCCACTGGAATACGCCCGATGTCTAGAGGTCTACGCTGGCACCTTCGGCAATAAATTGGCGTGGACTAATGGCAACCACGATAACTTTCAAGGTCCGTTCTTTGGGGTTGAGCCCACCCTGATCGACTTGCCCGGCGTTCGGCTTCTACTAATCGACACCTCGGATTATGGCCGCGCTGGTGGCAGTGTGAGCCATGAGACCTTGGGCTGGATCGACGACAACGCCAAAGATTGTGAAACCCCAGTCCTACTCTTTGGCCACCATCACGTGTGTCTGCCCGGACAAGAAGGTGCAGAGCCGAGTGACTTTTTCGGTATCGACCCTGTTTCGTCAACCCACTTGGCACAACTAGTGGCCCGAAGGCCCGAAATCAGCGGATACTTTTGTGGTCACACCCACCGCAACCACCTGCAACACCATCCCTTGACCGGAGATTTCCCCTGGACCGAAGTGGCGTCAGTTAAAGACTTTCCTGGCACCTGGGCTGAATATAGGGTTTTTGAAGGCGGCATTCTGCAGATTCATCGCCGCATCGGAGCGCCCGAAGCACTCGCCTGGTCGAACCGCTGTCGCGGTCTCTACCAGGGCATTATCGATTACACCGAATATGCTTTGGGCCAACTCTCAGACCGCTGTTTCCCGATTTGGAGCCGACGTTGACACCTAGGCCTAGTGGACCCCATCAGCCCGCACCGCCGCTTGGCGACCTACGGGTGATCGATTTGGCCACGGTGGTGGCGGGCCCTGGAACCGCCCGATACTTGGCTGATTTCGGGGCGGATGTCATTAAAGTCGAACGCCCCGGCAACGGTGACACAACCCGATCGCTTGGCTGGCGACATGCGGCCGACAACGTGACTTATTGGTGGAAACTAATGGGTCGAGGAAAACGCTCGATCGTTCTCGATCTCAAATCCGAGGCCGGGAAGCAAACACTGCATGAGCTAATCGACTCCGCTGATGTTTTGATCGAGAACTTTCGCCCTGGGAAGCTCGAAGCACTGGGCTTTGACCCCGACGAACTAATTGCACGTAATCCGAAACTGGTGGTTTTACGGGTAAGCGGCTTTGGTCAAAGCGGCCCTTACGCGAACCGTGCCGGGTTCGCTACGCTAGCCGAAGCAATGTCGGGTTTTGCCGCCATCAACGGTGAGGTGGATGGCGGTCCGCTGTTACCGCCGATTGCGCTGACCGACGAGGTTACGGCGCTTGTTGGGGCTTTCGCGGTGATGGTGGCGGTTCATTCTGGGGTTGGCCAGGTGGTGGATGTGAACCTGCTTGAGAGCATGTTCCAGCTGATGGGGCCGATCTTTTCGGTCTATATGGCCACCGGTGAAATTCCCGAACGTCTAGGTTCTGGTATTCCTTACACGGTGCCCCGCGGCACTTTCCAAACGGCTGATGGTCGCTGGATTGCTATCTCCACCTCCGCCGAGTCGGTGGCGCAGCGGGTAATGAAACTGATTGGGGCTGGCGATGACGAACGGTTCGCTACTTTTAGTGGCCGGGTTGAACATCGTGATGAACTTAATGAGCTAGTGGCCCATTGGGTCGCTCAGCGCACTTTAGATCAGGCGCTAGAAGCTTTTAGCCAGGCTGAAGCTGCGGCTGCGGCGGTTTACTCGGTGGCAGATATTGCTGCTGACCCGCATTTTAATGAACGTCAGTCATTCGTCACCGTTGACGGCGTGACCACCCAGGGATTAATCGCTCATCTTTCTAAGACTCCAGGGGTCAGCCCTAGGCCAGCTCCGAGCCTTGGCCAGCACACCGAAGAGATTTTGGCGGAACTAAAAGATTCAAAAACCTACGGCACTAATCCGTAACACCCCAGATCTGATGCAGCTGAACCTGGTAGCGGTCATGAACTATTTGAGCGAACCTAGGCCGTTTCGGCTGCCAAACTAGGTGCCAGCTGAATTCGGCCTTCAGGCGAGGTCAGGGCCTCGTCCAAGGCTTCCCTAGCGGCTGAAACCAAGGTGTCGGCATCGAGAGCCTGGGCTGGGTAAGCAGCCACACCGGCGTGCACAGTAATAGTCGGGTCATCAACTGACAACTGTCGCCGCATCCGCTCCACGGTCCACACAGCACCATCTTCAGGAGTTTCTTCGAGCACCAGCGCCACCTGGCCGTTGTCTAGATGACAGGCGGTGTCGGCTTCACGCAACGTAGCCACAATGGCACCAGCAATGGAACGCCCTGGAGTTACCCGAACTTTGGGTGCGTCTTCGCTGTCGCTGCCTCTAGAAGCAGCGCTGAACTCAATAAACACAATGCTTAGAGGCCGTAGGTGGCGCCGAGCGGTTGACACCCTGGCATCTAAGGTCGCTAAGAAATAATCTTCCGAGAACAGTCCAGATTGCAGGTTCAACAGCCGAGCGTCGCTAGGTAGATCGTAGGCGGGTGAAGTGGCCGTTTCTACGGAATCTTCGATGGCATCTAAGGCTGCCTTGCCGGCCAAAGCAGCACCAACAATGGCTAAGGCCCCAGGCACAATAGCGCCTCGTTTTAAGGCCACAAGTCCGCCTGTAACGCCCAGTGCCATACCAGCAATAGCTATTGTCGACCGGTTCTCACCCATGGCTGGCCAGTATACAGGGTAAAGGGGCTGCGCTCAGAGGAAAATCAGCCACGACGAGCACGGGCCAGCTCTAAAACATCAGCCATTATGGCAGCCAATTCGAAATCTTTCGGGGTGTACACCGCGGCCACACCGTTTTGCAGCAACACCGGACGGTCTTCTTCGGGGATGATGCCGCCCACAACAACCGGTGCCTCGACACCCTCTTCAGCCAGCAGCTTCACCACGGTTGGGATTAGCTCCATATGGCTTCCTGAGAGGATCGACAGACCAATTACGTCAACGTCTTCGTCGCGAGCCACGGCCACAATTTGTTCCGGTGTTAGCCGGATGCCTTGATAGATCACTTCCATGCCAGCGTCTCGGGCCGCCACCGCGATTTGTTCCGCTCCGTTGGAATGACCATCAAGGCCCGGCTTGGCCACCAAGAAACGCGGAGGTCCACCAGGTAGTGCACGGACCCGTTCTGCAACCGACGCTAATGTTTCGCCCATTTTGCCTACCCCTGTGGCCGCCGCCACCCCAGTTGGTGCTCGATATTCTCCGAACACTTCTCGCAGCGCGTTCGCCCATTCCCCGGTTGTGCCCCCAGCGTGGGCGAAAGCAATGGTGGCGGGCATAACGTTTTCATTGGTGCCAAGCACCCGCTTCAGCTCGGCCAGCGCGTCGGCCACGGCTTCGTTGTTACGAGTTGAGCGCCACTCTTCTAAATCGGCAACCATTTGGTTGGCGACGGCTGGATCAACCCGCATGATGCTTTCTTCGCCGCCTAAGGGCGACGGTGCCGTTTCGGTAAATCGGTTCACTCCCACAATCGGCAGCTCACCACTTTCAATGCGCCGCATGCGTTCCGCGTGCGATGAAACAAGGCGGCCCTTCAATTCCTCAATGGCCGCGAAAGCACCGCCCAAAGCTAGAACCTCGTCTAGCTCGGCTTGAGCAGCGTCGATAAGCTCAGCGGTCTTGGCTTCGATCACGTGGGAACCAGCGAAAATGTCGTCGTACTCCAACAAGTCGGTTTCGAAAGCCAGTACTTGTTGAATACGTAACGACCATTGCTGGTCCCAGGGTCGCGGCAACCCCAAAGCCTCGTTCCAGGCCGGTAGCTGCAAAGAACGGGCACGGGCATCTTTCGATAACGTCACGCCCAAGGCTTCAAGCACAATCCGCTGCACATTGTTTTCTGGTTGCGCCTCGGTTAGGCCGAGGCTGTTCACCTGAACTCCATAACGGAAACGCCGTGCCTTAGGGTCGGTTACGCCATAACGTTCCAACGTGATGCGGTCCCACATTTGAGTGAAGGCGCGCATTTTGCAGGTTTCTTCCACAAAACGGATACCAGCGTTCACGAAAAACGAGATCGAAGCCACCACCGCCGAGAAACGCTCTGGTGGAACTTGGCCCGACTCGCGGACTGCATCAAGCACGTCAATGGCAGTGGCCAAGGCGTAAGCAATTTCTTGGACCGGCGTCGCCCCAGCTTCTTGAAGGTGGTAGCTGCAGACGTTCATGGGGTTCCAGTGCGGAATGTTCTCGGAACAATACGCCACCATGTCTACAATCAGCCGCTTTGAAGGCTCGGGTGGGAAGATGTAGGTGCCCCGGCTCAGGTATTCCTTCACGATGTCATTCTGGGTGGTGCCGCGCAGCGCTTCTGAGGCCACCCCCTGGCGTTCAGCATTGGCTACGTAAAGCCCTAACAACCAAGCCGCGGTGGCGTTGATCGTCATCGAGGTGTTCATCTGGTCGACAGGGATGCCCTCAAGAAGCTGCTGCATGTGCCCAAGGTGCACCACTGGTACACCAACCTTGCCCACCTCGCCTAGCGACTCGTGGGCGTCAGGGTTGTAACCAGTTTGCGTGGGAAGGTCGAAGGCGATTGATAGGCCGGTTTGACCCTTGGCTAGGTTGGTGCGGTAAAGCTCGTTCGAGGCTTTGGCGGTGGAGTGCCCCGAATAGGTCCGCATCATCCACGGACGGTCGGGTTCACGGTGGCTTAGCTCATGGCGCTGGTGGCTCATGCTTCTATTGTCTGCCCTAATTGCCTGCTCTGTCACCTCGCGAGCCACCAAAGTGTGGCTGCTGGCTCATTTAAAGTCGCAGCGAGCTAAACAAAGCGGGGGTAGACCGAAACCGGTGCTACCCCCATCAATAGTCTTTAACGATAGTCAACAACCTATTTGGTGCCTGCTGCCTGGGCCTTTGCGGCCCCAGCTAGGGCCTTTGTTATCTCTTGTAGTCGTAGAAGCCTGAGCCGCTCTTACGGCCCAGAACTCCGGCGGAAACCATGCGACGTAAGCGAGGATGTGGTGCGAAGTTCGGGTCGCCAAACTCAGCGTAAAGTGCTTCCAAGATAGAAAGTGACGTGTCGAGGCCAACCAGGTCCAACAGCTCAAGTGGACCCATGGGGAAGTTGCAGCCACCCTTCATGGCGGTGTCGATATCTTCCCGATTAGCGGTGCCAGCTTCCAACATGGCCACCGCGTTGTTCAGATAGGGGAACAACAGGGCGTTAACAATAAAACCGGCACGGTCTTTAACTTGTACCGGGTCTTTGCCACAACCAGCGGCAAATTCGGTAACCGACTTCACCGTTTCTTCCGAAGCCGTTAGTGGCGCAATGATCTCCACCAACTTCATGGCTGGTGCCGGGTTAAAGAAGTGCACACCGACAACTTTGTCGGGCCGATTGGTGGCCACAGCCATTTCCACTACCGGCAAGGTAGAGGTGTTGGTGGCCAAAATTGCATCGGCTTTTACAATTTCATCGAGCTCGCGAAACAGGCCCAGCTTAGTGTCAAGATCTTCAACGATTGACTCGATTACCAAATCGCAATCAGCCAAATCGGCCAGATTCGCGGTGGCGCTAACGCGGCTAACAATTTCGTCGCGGGCATCGCCTTCAAGACGGCCACGCTCCACCTGCCGAGCCAAAGATTTTTCTAGTCCAGCGATCATCGCATCAGCCGATTCTTGCTTGCGGCTGCGCAGGATAACGGTATGGCCAGCCTTGGCGGCAACCTCCGCGATACCCGAGCCCATGATGCCTGATCCAACAATACCAACAGTTAGGTTCCCCATGGCTACGAAGGCTAGTTATGGAACCGTTGTGGATGCCTAATCGACCACCAATTACATTCACAAGCTAGCGTGTAGTTGTGGACCTACTCGCTCTTTCTAGCGGCGTGGCCAAACCGTTCCCGCTGCGACATATCACCAACGAATTGGCGCGTCGCCGAAGCGCGATAACGATTGAATCCGATTCGTCAGTACTAGAGCTCATAGGTCCGGCGCGAAATTACACCACCGAGCTGCTGGTTCCACACGACACTCTTCCAGCTTTGGGAATGCGGCCGATGAGCACCGGGCCGATTAGCCAAGTGACGACCGAGGCAACCACCGGTACAAACGTGGTGTCAATTGGTTGGCTGGGTAGCCAATCCGATGTTGCCGCGGCTTTGGCTTCGCTGATGCCGCTATTGGGTGACACCGGAGCCGTCTACTTCGTGGAACCTAGCCTTAGCTCGGGAATTCGCCGCCACCTAGCAATGCGGCTGGCGCGTTGGGCGTATAGACGCAGCGGTTGGTGGCCGAATCACGACATGCCCGCGCTTATGCGCCAAGCTGGGTTGGTGGTGACCGACCTTGAGCGGTTCTTTATTCCCAACGTGGGCTTGGCGAGTTCTTCTTGGGTGCAAGGCCGTGCCACTAAGGCGAATACTGACGAGCAGCTAGTGCCCGAACACGCAGTCAAGACAGCAGTAACGGGATCTAAGACAAGCGAAGGTTGAGGTTATTGAAAATGAGCAAAGGGCCGTTATGCCTGGTGGGCGGAGACGAGTGGAGCGACGGCTGTGATTTTGATGCTGCTCTGCTTGAAGATGCCAACACCGACACCGTGGTAGTGCTAACTACGGCGGCTGCCTACGAGAATCCGAAAGCCTTGGTGGAGCGTGCTGAAGCTTATTTTTCGGGGCTTGGCGCCAAGGTGGTGGCACCCGAGCTTTACAGCCGACGCGACGCCATGAACCCCAGTACAGCCGAAGTCATCGCTGAAGCCCGATTCGTTTATCTGGGCGGCGGGTCAAGCGGTGGTTCCCCCATGCATGTTCGCTCGGTCCTAAGCGATTCGTTGGCTCTAGAAGCCATAATCGCTACGTGGCATGCCGGGAATGTGTTGGCGGCCTCCGCGGCGAGTGGCAGTGTTCTCTTCCGGCACATGGTTGATACTCGTGGTGGTGCTTTCACCCAAGGTTTGGCCTTGCTCGACGGCTTTACCATGATTCCCGGCTTTGATGAATGGTCAAGCGACAAGGTCCATCGGACCATCGATTTGGCACCCCCAGGCATGCCAGTGGTTGGGGTGGAACGCCGTAGCGCTCTTATCCACCGAAGTGATGCTGGCTGGTCTAGCGAAGGTGCTGGTGCCGTGCATGTTTACGTGGGCGGCCACACGGCCGATCTCAACGCGTTGCCGCCCTTGACTTAAAACAATCTCCGCTTAGCGGTTCCTCGACAGAGCACCCGAAAGAGCACCCGAAAGAGCAATTGGCGAAAGAGCCGACCAGCACTAGGTAGAAAGCTAGCTAGCTTTTTAGTTTTGGACGATGGTCACCTTGTTGATCACCGGAACGGGATTGGGGTGACCACCAAGGCCGCTTGAGGGGTCATCTTCGTGAGTGTCCATAATGGCCTCCAACACGTCGAGACCCGCCGTGGTTTTGCCAAAGACCACGTAGGTACCTTGGCTATTCAAGTTGGCGGTGTTGTCGCCGGTCGAGAAGAAGAACTGGGCACCTGCCGAGTCGGGGGCAGCGGTGCGGGCCATCACCAGATCACCAGGTTCATAGGTCCAGTCACTGCCTTCATCGGCAATCGTGTAGCCAGGTCCAGGGTCAGAGGCTGAGTTGGTGTGAGGAGCACCGCCCTGCAAAATATCGATGGAAGGATCGGAACGGAAGATCTCGGTACCGTCGTAGTAGCCGTAACGCGCCAAGAACACGAAGTTGTTCACTGTCCCTGGGGTGTCGTCGCTATTTAGTGCAACGCGAATTTCCCCAGCGGTCGTGTCGAAGACGGCTTCGTAGTTGGCCCCGTCTTCTAAACAATTCGGAGGTGAGGATGGAAAGTTCAATCGGGGTTCAGAGGCACCATCTTCGGGTGGGCACTCTACGTCGTCAGTGTCATTATCGGTGCCAGCAGTGGTGGTGCTAGTGGCGGCACCCTCGTCGTCACTCTTGGAGTCGTTTCCTCCACCAAAAATCGAGAAGGCCAGAGCAAGAACCACTACTAAGGCCACAATGCCGCCGATGCCCAGCCAGGTACGCTTTTGCTGCTGTTTCTTTTCTTCTACCGCAGCTTGGGCACGGGCTTGTTGTTGGCGTTCTCGTTGACGTTGACGTTTAGGGCTAGGAGACATAGCCCGAAACGCTAGCAACGCTTAGAGGAGGTGTGGAAATACCGGTCGTCTTCCCAGCAATTCTTGGGTCATGTTGGTCGCATCGAAACTTGATGGCGATTGGCGGGTAAGTTCGGCTTCCTTCGGTCAGCGGAAGTGAGGAAATGGTGGTCGGGTTGCTAGCGTCAACTGCGTGGCTCTCGTAGTTCAGAAATTTGGTGGCACTTCGGTGGCCGACCCTGAGCGTATTCGTGAGGTTGCTGACCATGTGGCCCGCACCTTGCGACACGGTGATCAGGTGGTGCTGGTGGTAAGTGCTATGGGCAAAGAAACCGACGAATTGTTACGCCTTGCGGCCGATGTTTCAAAGACTCGTCCTGGCCGTGAGATGGACATGCTGATTACTAGTGGTGAGCGAAAGGCCACCGCTTTGGTTTGCATGGCGCTAGCCGACATGGGTGTTAAGGCCGAATCGTTCACCGGTAGCCAAGCTGGCTTTATCACCGATACCACCCATAGCAACGCCAAGATTTTAGAACTGCGACCGGATCGTATTCGCGCCTCGCTCGATGGTGGCGCGGTGCCAGTGGTGGGTGGTTCGCAAGGTGTTTCAACGGATCGAGACGTGACGTTCTTGGGTCGTGGTGGCTCTGACACCACAGCCGTTGCTTTAGCGGCCGCCCTAGGTGCCGATTCGTGCGAACTTTATACCGACGTTTCGGGAGTATTTAACGCTGATCCGCGAGTGGTGCCATCGGCCAAACGAATGGACAAGGTTTCATTCGACGAACTGCTTGAAATGACGGCTTCAGGCTGTCCTAAACCTGCGATGCGTTCCGTTGAGTACGCGCGAAATCACGGGGTCAAACTCCACGTTCGTTCTGCATTCACCTGGGAACCGGGTACTTGGGTCGTTGAGGAGGACCCCCAAATGGAAGACGCCATTATTTCTGCGGTAACTCACGACGCATCAGAAGCCAAAATAACGGTCACTGGGGTACCCGACGAACCGGGGATCGCGGCCCGACTTTTCAGAGCCTTGGCAGAAATTGACGTGAACGTTGACGTGATCGTGCAGAACGTGAGCGCGGATGGGGTCACTGACATTTCCTTCACCCAACCTTTTGATGATGTGTCCCGATCGTTAGAAGTTCTCGAGCCGCTGCTCGGCGAATTCGGCGGCAAGCACGAGATCATCGTGGATGACAATGTGGGTCGGGTCAGCGTAATAGGCGCTGGAATGAAGTCGAATCCAGGTGTGGCCGCCAAGGTCTTTGAAACGTTGGCCGCCAACAACATCAACATTGAAATGATTTCTACCTCGGCCATCAGAATCAGCTGCGTCGTGCGTCAAGACCGGCTGGAAGACGCAGTCAGTGTTTTGCACGAAGCTTTTGAGCTCGGCGGCTAGTGCTTCCCCCGCCGTAGGCCTATAGCCTTGAAACTATGAAAATTGGCCTTGTCGGAGCTACCGGCCAAGTCGGTAGCGTCATGCGTAAACTTCTTGTTGAAAGAGAATTTCCTTACGAAGAAATTCGTTTCTTTGCTTCCGAGCGCTCAGCCGGGCAAACCATAAAGTTCGACGGACAAGAGGTCACCGTCGAAAACGCCACCACCGCCGATTTCACTGGTCTTGACGCCGCAATGTTCTCGGCCGGAGCCACAACCTCACGCGCCATTGCTGAAAAAGTAGCGGGTCAAGGAGTGGTGGTAATCGACAACTCTTCAGCTTTTCGGATGGACCCCGAAGTGCCGCTGGTGGTCTCGGAGGTAAACCCCGAGGCGATTACCAATCGGCCAAAAGGCATTATTGCTAACCCTAACTGCACCACTATGGCGGCTATGCCCGCCATGAAGGCCCTGCATCGAGAGGCCGGTTTACGGGCCATGGTGGTTAGCACCTATCAAGCGGTTTCAGGGGCTGGTCTTTCTGGAGTGAGTGAATTAGCCGAGCAGGTGCAAAAGTTAGCCGGCGATTCAGCCCAGTTGGCCTTCAACGGTGAGGCCTTGCACTATCCCCAGTTTAATGTGTTCCCTGGTCCCATCGCATTTAACGTGTTGCCCCAGGCCGGCTCGTTTGTTGACGATGGGCTTGGTGAAACTGACGAAGAGCAAAAGCTGCGGAACGAAAGCCGTAAAATTCTCGATATTCCGGGTCTTCGGGTTACTGGAACCTGCGTTCGAGTCCCGGTCTACACCGGCCATTCACTGGCCGTTAGCGCCGATTTTGAACGCCCCATAACTCCTGAGCAAGCTAAGGAAATTCTTGGACAAGCCCCGGGAGTGCGTTTGGTTGATGTGCCGACGCCTCTGGCCGCCACTGGCGACGATGTCAGCTTGGTGGGTCGTATTCGCAGCGATGAAGTGTTCGAGAATGGTTTGGCGCTGTTCGTTTCGAGCGACAACCTTCGCAAAGGTGCGGCCTTAAACGCGGTTCAAATTCTTGAATTGCTGGCCGCTGGCTAGACCGAAAACTTATCTATGGCGGGTTAATTCGATAGCGCTCGGCGGCCTCTTCCAACGACAAGCCAAGTTGGTTTGCTAAAGAGGCCAGCCAAGCCAACACGTCGCCAAGCTCGTGCAGTTGCTCTTCGGGGGTGCCTTTGCGGGCGGCTTGAGCTAATTCGCCTACTTCTTCAGCTAGCCAAGCAACCGTGGAAGGCAGACCTCGAGCGCGGTCAGCCTCGCCATAAAGTTCTTCCATCAAGTTTTGGAATTCGTTGATTTCCATACTGTTTGTTGAAGAAAAAAGTCGGGTAGGCGGGATTTGAACCCACGACCTCCTCGTCCCGAACGAGGCGCGCTACCAAGCTGCGCCACTACCCGAAAACCGATAAATCGGTGGACTGACTACGTTACCCGACGAAGGCTTCGCTTCGCCAAGGAGGCTGCGGACACCAGGCCAGCGCAGCCTTTGTGGCACTAGCTAACCGGGTGAACCTCTTCGTCGAAGATGGCACCTGAGAGAACGGTTTGGATGGCTTTGCGCAGACGAAGGCGGTTGATCGGCTTTATCAACCAGCCGTCGGCTCCGCTGCCTTGAATGAGCCACCGGTCGTCGGGACGGTCGGCCAAGATGATGACCTTCACGTCATCGATTCGACCTGCGCCAGCCTCATTGCGCAGGGTGTAACAGGTGGCAACGCCTCCCATGTTGCCAATTTGCATGTCAAGCAGAACCACGTCGGGCTTTACCTGATTGACTGCTTCGACGACATCGGCACCACGGCGCACACGCATGACCGTAGTGTCGCCACCCGCCAAGGCTGAATCAATATCGTGGTGGATCCAGTCGGCGTCGGTTGCAAGAAGGACTTTAGGCACACAATTAGGCTAGTAAAGCGGGTTCCTAAACTCCACCTTTGCCCACTGATAAAGCCTTGTGCCGCCACCGAAGTGGCCTAGTGGCGGTAGGTCTTGGAACCGGTTGAGGCTAGGTTGGCAAGGTGTTGGTAGCTACGAAATAACTTTGGCGGGCTGGTAGCATTTAGCCAGTCGTAAATACCGACGAGCTTCCTAGCTCGGCGACGAGGGAGAACATCGAGTGTTCGATATCCAAATCGAAGACGCAGCTAGCCATATTGTTTGCAGGCCCCGAGGCGAGCTAGACGCCTACACGGTTGAAACTTTTCGTGAAGCACTGGTGTCGGTGGTTGATGCCAGCCGGTTGCTTATTGATTTGTCGGAAGTTCCCTTTATGGATTCCGCTGGTCTAGGTGCCTTGATTGGCGGCATTCGCCGTACCCGCGAAGCCGGTGGCGAGGTGGCGGTGGCCTGTAATCGACCCACGCTCACCCGTTTGTTGCATACCACTGGTTTCGATCGGATAGTGCCTGTTACCGAAACGGTTGACGAAGCGCTTACTGCTCTGAGTGGCGACGCCAACGCCGCCGATTAACCCCTAGGTGCCTTATTTGGGCAAAATTGGGGGTTCAGCCTCGCGTTAGGGAGTGTTTGTTGGCCAGAATAACCAGCGGTTTAGCCCTTATTGGGGTCGTTTTGTTGGCGTTGTTTGCGGGACCGGCCGCCGCGCAAACTAATACCCCCGATGAATCTGAGGGCCCTGGGTTCATCAACATAATCGAGGTTTCGGGTCTCTTAGACCCGATATTGGCGAATTTTATTGAGACTTCGATCGCTGATTCTGAAGCTTCCTCGGCGCGCTACTTGGTGATCAACTTGAACTCGTCGGGCTCGGTGATCTCAAACAGTGAATTCGTGGCTTTGGCTCGGAGAATTCAAACCTCAACAGTGCCGGTAGGTATTTGGGTTGGGCCCTCTGGTTCGGAAGCCAAAGGTTTGAGCGCTCAGTTGCTGGGGGTCGTCGACTCGGTTGGAGTTCCTATCGGCTCTCGGATTGGTGAAACGGGCCCACAGGTTTTACCGGAAGATGAATTTGGTGTTCTTTTTGGAGAACACGCCGCCACCTTGGAATCTTCGATGATTGGTTCTGAGCGGGTCCTTGAATACGGTATTGCCGCAGCTGAAGCGCCGACCTTGGGTGACTTTGCGGTCACTTTACCGGGTTTCGAAACTCAAGAAATTGAACAAGACGGTCGCACGGTCTTGGAACCACGCACCGCAGTCAGGTTCAGTGAACTTCAACTAATTGACCAGTTGTTACACACGGTGGCCAGCCCCCCAGTTACCTACTTGCTTTTGGGCATTGGTTTGGCGCTAATTGTGTTTGAATTCTTCACCGCAGCCATTGGTATCGCGGGCATGGTTGGGGCGGCTTCAGTGCTCTTGGCCTCGTACGGACTGTGGGTTTTGCCGGTGCGTTGGTGGGCCGTCGCCGCCATTTTGCTGGCCTTTGTCGTCTTATCGTCCGACGTGCAAATAGGGGTACCCCGGGGTGCTACTGGGGCTGGCTTGGTGCTATTCGGGATTGGCACGGTGTGGTTCTACGACGGGGTTTCAGTGTCGTGGATCACCCTTGGTGGTGCCATTGTCTCAGTGGCGCTGCTGTTCTTCTTCGGAATGCCAACCATGGTTCGCACTCGTTTCTCAACGCCGAGCATTGACCGCGGCTGGCTAGTAGGAGAAGCAGCGATTGCTAGCGGCCAACTCGACCCCACCGGTCTCGTCATCGTGAGGGGTGCGCAGTGGCGTGCGCGCAGTCGAAGTGGGGCGTTGTCCGATGGCGATTTGGTGGTTGTAGTGGCGATTGATGGCACCTGGCTTGAGGTCGAACCGGCGCGTCGATAGCGAATTTATCGGCCGTAGCAGCCCTTTTTATAAGTAAATATATGTGAACTTACGCCACTAGAAGAAATCTTATGGTTTTGTAAATGTGACCCTTGTCCCACGTCAATCTTGCCTCTAGGGTCTATGGCAAGGAGGGTTTGATGTGAGTGTGCAGGCAAGCGAAAATCTTTGGCAGGTTCGTGCGGCTTGTAGGGGGCCACAAAAGGTGGTGTTCTACCCACCGTCACAATTTGAGCGAAAACGTGACAAGTTAGAGCGGGAACGAAGAGCCAAAAAAATCTGTTCCGAGTGTTCGGTACGCCAAGCCTGTCTCGACTATGCACTGGCCATACGCGATCCGCATGGCATTTGGGGTGGTCTTAGTGAGAATGAACGGCAACTGCTGTATTCCCAGGCCAGCTAGATAGAACCGCAGTTGTAGCCAAGCCCGATAGGATGAGAGCAACAATCTGTAGGTTGTTGTGTTAACCAGAGGGAGTAGCCACCGCCAGGTTTGCGCTCCCGGCGCGGAGAGCTAGGTGTATGAGTACCTCTGATCCAACTCAAGTTCCGGTTCGCGACGCTGCCACGGTGATGCTTGTTCGTGACGGAGCTAGTGGGCTTGAAGTATTTATGCTGCGCCGTAACCCCAAGAGCATATTTGTGGGTGGTGCTTTTGTGTTCCCCGGCGGCGCTGTAGACGACGCTGACCGCTACGACCCCGATCTGGAAACCGTGGTTACGGGCCTATCCGACGAAATGGCTTCTGCCCGGTTGGGCATTGAAACCGGAGGTCTGGCCTTTTGGGTAGCCGCCATCCGAGAGTGTTTTGAAGAAGCGGGTCTGTTATTGGCCAACAACGGCACAAACCAAACTTTGCGTTTGGAAGAGCCGAACATGGTGTCCAAATTCAGTCAATACCGCCTAGCAGTTGATAGCGGGGCCACTCGCTTAGTAGATGTCTGCAAAGCAGAAGAGTTAAGCCTGGCTTGCGACGAAATTCATTATTTTTCACATTGGATCACGCCGGTTGGCCCCCCACGGCGTTTCGATACCCGCTTCTTTGTGGCTCGTGCTCCCGAAGGCCAAATTGGCACCCACGATGAATACGAAACCGTCGCCAGCCTGTGGATTCAGCCGCAAGATGCCTTAGACCGTGCTGAAGCTGGCGAGTTAGAAATGATTCAACCAACGGTGCGAAACCTTGAAGCCGTAGCCCGATTCGATTCTGCTGATGAGCTAATGAGCGCCGCCGCTGCCATGGGTAGCATTCCGGCAATCTTGCCTCGCTTAGTGCAAGAAGATGGCGGAGTGCGCATTTTGCTACCTGGAGATCGTGGTTACAGCGACGCCGAAACACCCGATGAGACACCATTACAAAGTGGCGTAGGCAAATGAGTAACGAAGCAACTGAAGTCGAAGGGCCACCACCGATAGTGCCCGGTGTGGCACGAGCACTGAGCCCATTGGTGCGCCGTATTGCAGCCAAAGTAGATGGTGAAGCTGGTGCCAATACCTATTTGGTGGGTATCGATGAGATCGTAGTCGTCGACCCAGGACCATCCGATGGCGAACACCTCGATGCCATCGCGGGGTGTGGAGGCGATCGGATTCGATGGATTGTGACCACTGGTGCCAATGACGCCTCGGGTGCTAACACCCTTTCCAAAATGACCGGGGCTGCTGTCCTAAACGTGGACGGCGTGGGCCGAGGCCTCAAACACAGTCAGTCTCTCGAAGTTGGCGAAGCCATTTTGGGCACCGAATTCAAACTTTCGGTGCTGGAAGCACCTGGTCTCGCGGTGCCCCGGGTTTGTTTTTTCCTCGAGGAAGAACGAGTGGTGTTCTCCGGTGATTATCTCGACATTCTGAGCCCGCAACCAATCGAAGTGTCTAACGACTTTTACCAAGCCGTAGCCGAACTGCGTAGAAAACGCCTTCGAGGTATCGCCCCACTTCGGGGTCAGATGATCGAAACCCCGAAGGTCTACCTAGAGCAATTCAGTCTTTAACTAGCTGCAATTCAACATGGGCGATTCAACGCTCACCGCGCCTAATCAAAATCTAGTGCATCTAAAGCCGCGTTAACCGAGTCAAGCAAGCGAGCGCTGCAGCCACTCATTTCTATGGGCGGAACGGTCTCAGTCACCAACCGCTCGGCAAGAGCTCGAAAGGCCTCAGCCGCCGGACCAACGCCAAGAGCAACTGGGTTTCCATGATCGCCACCGGTAGCGACCTGTGGTTCAAGTGGAATTTTACCTAACAAGGGCACACCGGCATCGTGAGCGAGTAATTCGCCGCCCCCTTCCCCAAAGAGTGGGTATTGATCGCCGTGGTCGCATACGAAGTAGCTCATGTTCTCGATGACCCCAGCTACCCGAATGTGGCTACGTCGGGCCATGTTGGCTGCTCGAATCGCCACCTTTTGAGCGGTAAGTGAAGGCGTTGTTACCACCAGCAACTCAACCCGGGGCAGCATACGTGCCAGGCCCATGGCGACATCACCAGTGCCTGGGGGCATATCGATAAATAGGTAATCAAGCTTGGAGTGCCACTGGACATCTTCCAAGAAATGCTGCACTGCCCGGTTCAGCATTAGCCCCCGCCACATGAGGGCTATCTCTTCGTCATCGACCATAAGCCCCATTGAGACCACCTCTAGGGAACCTTCACCCATCGGCAAAGTGATCGGCGCTATTTTAGGGCGTGCACCGGGTTCAACCACCTGGTCTTTCACTCCTTCAAGCCGCCCTGAAACCCCCAACATCCGGGGCACCGAAAATCCCCAAATATCGGCGTCCATCACACCAACGCGGTAACCCATAGAAGCAATTGCGACTGCGATGTTGACCGTGACCGAAGATTTACCAACGCCACCCTTGCCCGAAGCTACGCCTACCACTTTGGTAGTGGCCGGGATCATGGTGTCGGGCGCGTTGGATTGAGCTAATTGGCGGGCGCGGCTCATGGTGACCGCTTTTTCTTCAGCGTTTAGCGTGTCCCAGTGGATTTTCACCTTTTCTACACCCGGTAGTGACTCCACTCGGGCTTTTATGTCGCGTTGAATCTGAGCGCGCAGCGGACAGCCCGGGGTGGTGAGGGCCACCGTTATTTCAACGATGCCGTTCGGGTGCGATAAGACCTTCCGGGCCATTCCCAAATCAACAATGTCACTACCTAGTTCAGGGTCGATGACCCCACGCAAGATGGCCATAACGTCATCTGGGCTAGGGGGAGCAGCGTGATCTGAGCGAGCGCTTTCTACTTCCGAATTAATGGCCATATAGGTAATTTACCGGGTTTCCCCGTGTAAACTCACTCTTCATGCTGGACTCGGAGAATATTGAACCCGAGCCGACACCGCCTGAGGGCCTACGTGCGGTTGCTCATTCGCCGCGCCTTGACATCCTAAAAGCCCTAGGCGATAACACCCGATACGCGATTTATCTTGAGCTGGCACGATCTAATCGACCTCTGTCAACCAATGAGATTGCGGAAAGTTTGAACCTCCATGTCAATACGGTTCGTCCGCATCTGGAGCGAATGCGAGAAGTAGGGTTGCTAGATGTCCGCAGCAGCACCGCAGGTGGGGTAGGGCGGCCGCAGCATTTATATGGTTTGGCAATCGACGCGCCATCGCTTGGCCTTGAACCGTCGCCGTATCCCATCATCGCCCGTATGTTGTTGCGTTTGGCTGAACTTTCCGGCCTTGAATCAGAATTCGCCTTGGAAGCTGGACGTGAACAGGGCACCTTAAATGCTCGGCCGTGGCCGTCGGGTGCACCGGTAATTGAAGCTATGATGACCGACCTCGACAGCATGGGTTTCGACCCTGAAATCGCCATTGAACAAGACGCAGACACGAAAACCGATGTTGCGGCAATTGCGTTTTCACACTGTCCTTTTGCCGATCTAGCTAAGACGAACCCGACCGTGGTTTGTGCCTTGCATCGAGGCATGGTGGAAGGTTTCTTGGCTGGAATCGAGGCACCACCACTCTTGGCATTTCATACTCTGGTCGACCGCGATCCATGTCAAGTAGAGATTTCGGTGCGGTAATTGTGTGGTTTGCTTGTAGCATTCCCGTAGGAAGAACCCCTGGAGGAGGATCATAGGGTGATCACGCTCACAGATTCAGCCGCTGTTAAAGTGAAACAACTTATAGAAGCCGAAGGCGATGCCTCACTGGCTCTGCGTGTAGCAGTACGTCCGGGTGGCTGCTCGGGCTTTAGCTACGAAATGTTCTTTGATAGCGATGTTGCCGACACTGATTTGGCTACCGACTATTCAGGTGTGAAGGTCATCTCCGACCCTTCAAGCGCCTCGATGTTGGTGGGTGCTACGCTCGACTACAAAGATGGCCTCACCGACGCCGGTTTCGCCATCAACAACCCCAACGCTTCTCGCTCCTGCGGTTGCGGCTCTTCTTTTAGTTAAAGCCCTATAAGTTCATCGGAGCGGCCGGAGTTTCCTCCGGTCGTTCCCGCGTCTTGTGAAGGAAAAGCGGTGGCTAAGCCTGTAGGTCCTTATACCCCGGTAGTGCGAGCTGGTGATTGGCTCTCTGTTTCCGGGCAAGTCGGCATCGCCGATGGCAAGTTGGTTGATGGTGGCACCGCTGGCCAGTTGCGCCAAGCCCTTGCCAATCTGGAAACCCAGCTCAAGAGCGTAGGTGCAACGAAAGAAGACGTGGTAAAGACCACCGTCTTTTTGCGTCACATGAGCGACTATCCAATCATGAACGAAATCTATATGGAGTTCTTTGGTGAGCACCGCCCGGCTCGGTCAGCGGTTGGTGTGGCGGCGCTACCCATTGAGGCCTTAATTGAAATCGAAGCGTGGGCCTACACCGGCTCTTAGGGCACTTCAACCTTTCCTTTAGCCAAGAATAAACGCCCGACTATGCCATTCCGTTTGGTGAAAGCCGTCAAATGGGGCATTATGTAGCAATGTTGGGTGTCGCAATCATCGTCCTTGTTCTAGTCGTTGGTATTCCCCTCGGAGTGATCTGGGGCGGAGCTGCCGCGGCCTTAGTGCTTGGATGGTTCCTGCGCGACGACGCTTTAGCACGGCATGAGGGTAGCGAGCTTATCGAGACCAACATTTAAAATACGTAGATTTAAGCACTATTTCAGCTACGGATCTTCAGTTTCGGCTACCCTAGCGGCGCTTAAGTAATTGGGTGGAGGCGTTCGCCGATCCCAGCAAAATTAGGAAGGGGAATCGGTGTGGCTACCGGTACCGTAAAATGGTTTAACGCAGAAAAGGGCTTCGGGTTCATATCCCGTGACGGAGCCTCTGACGTTTTCGTACACTTCTCGGCAATTTCAGGTGCGGGTTACCGCTCCCTTGAAGAAGGTCAAGCGGTAGAATTCGAAGTAACGTCAGGTCCAAAGGGCGATCAAGCCCAAGACGTGCGTCTGATCTAAAAATTTATTTCATCTAGTCCACGCCGCACTTGGTTTGCCAGGGGCGGCGTTTGGTTTTTCTGGCGACAAAACCAACACTGGCGACAAAACCATCGCTGGCATCACAGCTGTTGTGGCTGTTAGCCCGTAACGACCTGTTAGTCCTTAAGGATAAGTGGCGGTGCGCCACCCCCCTTTGCCAGCGGCCTTAGCCGATAGGAGCGCTTGGTCAGCGCTTCGGATAAACGCTTCCGAGTTGACCCGGACATTGCGGAAAACAGTGGCGGTTACCCCCATACTCAAGGTGACCTCAATGTTGTGGCCGTCCACATGAAGCTGGCTGGCAAAGGTTTGGACCACTCGCTCGGCCAGTTGTTGCATCTGGGACAAATCGGCACCGCGGCAGACCATGGCGAACTCGTCGCCGCCAATGCGAGCCACCAGATCACTGGATCGCACTTCTGCAGTCAAGCGGTTAGCAACAATACGAAGTACTTCATCACCAACGACATGGCCGAAGCTGTCGTTGATTAGCTTGAAGTTGTCGATGTCACAGTACAAGAACCCGATCGGCTCGTTTGGTATATCGCTCGGAGCAAGCGAATCGAAATGTTCGGTTAGCCCGCGACGGTTGGCAAGCCCGGTCAGGGTATCGGTGTAGGCCTGCCTGCGAAGCGACTCGCGAGCTTGGTGAGATTCCCAAGCAACTGACATCAACCGCAACACTCGGTTGACGGCATGAAGTTGATGGGTGCTGGGACTGCCCAGATAGGGCCGCCAAAGTGTTAACACGCTTGGCCTTCCCACCAAAGGAATGGGAAATGACCAGCTAGCCAAATAGCCCGCTTGTTGGGCGACTTCTGCCATTTCCTCCGGCAAGTTGTTAAGGGTCGCGTATTGGAAAGTAGCTGAACGAATGCATTCTCGCCACGGTAATGAAGGGTTTTGGGCACCTTCATCCAGAAGTGCTCTTGGCAACTGGTCGTTGAGCGGAATGACGCTGTCGAAACCGTGGCCGTCCCAACTTAGAAATACACAACTTGAGGTGCCGGCCAACTGGCTATAGAGAACATCGGTAAGCAGCCGTAAAGTATCAGCCAAATCTTCCGAGGTGGCCATAGCGGCGATCGCCGCGTCGAGCTTACTGGCCGATTCGGCGTGTGTGATACGCACTATGACAGCCTGAAAGTTGGCGGAGGGGGTGCCCACGCCAAGCATCTGACAGGCTTTAATGCTGCCATCCTTGGCGATCAGATGTACCGGTATGGCGGGTCCGGTCCAGCTTTTATCGGCGGCACGCTGTGCAAGTTGTTGGCCAATGGCTGTAGCCACCATCTCGTGGTCTTTGGGAACTACGAAATCGAGGGCATCACGACCTAAACACTCTTCGGCGGTGTAACCGGTGATTTCTACAATGGTGTCGGTGAGGAAGCGGATACGACCGTTGACGTCTAATACCAAGTAGGGGTTAACACTTGAACGGACGATGTCGGCCAAGAAACTGTCGCTAATGACAAACGGACTCTGATCGTCCACCACCAGTGATGCTTCGACATTTACGGTGGAATCCAGAATCGGGGCTTGGCCGTCGATGTGCTTTGGTGTGGGCCCAAAATAAAGCTGGTTGTCTGCTCCGGTCGGATCGGCCATTTACAAGTTGCTCTCTTCGCACGCGCTCGGTGTATCGGCTGCTCTGACACACCGTCTAATTTGGCACTAACAAATCCTGCCACATAAGTATGTCATTAGGATTGTGATGTGGCAGTTATACGTGTTGCTTTGGCTCAGGTAGATCTTGGTATTGGCTCTTTTGGGGCCAACCTAGCGATTATGGGCGACCAAATAGACGAGGCCAAGGTGGCCCAAGCCGACCTTATTGTATTTCCGGCCTTGGCTACCATTGGTTACCCTCCAGGTGACCTGCTTTTACGTGAAAGTTTTGTGGCCGCCAACCTGGCGTGCATTGAGCAATTGGCTGAGCGCGCCCAAGGCATCGCAATTTTGGCGGGCTACGTCGAATTAGATTCCAACACCGGGGCTTTGTTTAATGCCATGGCCTACTGTGTGGATGGCAAAATCCAAAAGTCTATTCGTAAACCCCATACCAGCATTGACGACGGTTTTATCGAAGATCGGTATTTCCAGGTGTGCGACAACGCCCCAGTCGATTCGCTCTTTCAGCTGGGGCCGTTAAACCTGGCGATCAGTTGGGGAATAAACCACGCCTACCAGTTGGTGGAAGACCTTGGCGCCCACAGCCTCGACCTGGTTTTGAATCTTGAGCCAGCGTCGTTCTACGGAGACCAACAAAGCGATACTGAATCGCTGGCGGCCGCTTTTAGCAATACTCACCAGGTGGCGTTGGCCTGGTTAAACGCTATTGGTGCTCATGATGAGCTGGTATTTAGCGGGGGCAGCTTGGCTACCGACCACCTAGGCGAGGTCGTAGTGAGGGCCAGAAGCTTTCAGGCTGATGTCGTGAGTCTGCAAATTAATTACGAGGATGGTGAACCCAAACTTCTGCCAGGTCGGCTAGAAGCGCCTTTGTCGCAGACTGAAGCAATTTATGAAGCTTTGTTGCTTGGCACCCGAGAGTATCTAAACCGCAATGGCTTCACCCAAGCGCTGGTGTCGCTTTCGGGTGGAGTTGATTCAGCGGTTGTAGCGGCCATTGCTCGCGACGCCCTAGGTGCCGACGCTGTACACGGAGTTATGTTGCCGTCTCGTTATTCCAGCGAACACTCGGTTACCGATGCTGTGGCTCTGGCCGAGAACCTAGGTATTGAATATCGTGTCATCGAAATCGAGCCAGTCCACGCCGCGTACCTTGAGTTGTTGGAACCACATTTCTCAGGTCTGGCTTTTGATGCCACCGAAGAGAATTTGCAAGCTCGAATTCGTGGAATTGTGGTAATGGCGTTGTCGAATAAGTTTGGTTGGCTGGCCCTAACAGGGAGCAACAAAACTGAGTTGGCAGTGGGCTACAGCACCATGTACGGCGACGCTGTTGGAGGCTTAGCAATTCTGGCTGATGTCCCTAAGCTGGGGGTCTACGCCCTAGCCAGGCACCACAACGAGATTCACGGTCAGGCCAACATCCCCGAAAGCATTCTGCGGAAAGCTCCATCAGCTGAGCTGCGACCTGGCCAGAGTGACGAGCAATCATTACCGCCCTATGAATTGCTTGACCCAATGGTTGAAGAGTTAGTGGTGCACGATCACTCTGTGGACGAAATTGTGGCCAAGGGCTATGACGAGAGCACGGTTCGGCGGGTGGCAGCCATGATTGACCGTGCCGAGTTTAAACGGCGTCAAGGTCCACCTGGTCTTAAAGTGTCCAGGCGCCCGTTTGGGGTTGGCCGTAACGTGCCCATGACTCATAATCATGAGGGCTAGCAAGTTCCTAGCTGCAATGACGCTGATTGCAAAGAGTTGGTAAGAACAACACATGACCGATGAACCAAAGAGCCACAACCCACTTGGTTTAGAAGCCTCAAACTGGGCCCGAGAGTCGCGTTCGTTGCCTTTAAGCGAGGTAGCGCTACGTGCCAGCATCTATAAGTGGTATGAGTCGCGGGCCTTCGAGCTGTTTGGTTCAGCCGTTCTTAAGGTGGCCGAAGGTGACCTAAAGCTGATGTTGAATCGCCATTCACTTCACTATGGGTGGCACGCCGAACTTTGGCACAATCACATTCCTGAAACCCCCGCCTACAACCCCACGAAACAGGCCTTGGCGCCCGGCCAGGCACACGAAACCTTGGTCGAAGTCTTGGCCGACACCTTAGAGTCCGTATCGACCAGTGCTCTCAAGCTGGTTGGTCTGTATCGGGTCCTGCTGCCCTACCAGATAACTTCATATCAGAGCTATCTGCGCTCAGTTTCACCAGTAAGTGAAGCCGCTATCGAACGCTCGTTAAAGTTGATTCTTCGAGACAAGATTGAAGATTGGCAAGAAGGTGAAGCCGCCTTACAACGCTTGGTGGTAAACCGTGATGAGCTGGCCCTAATGGCCGATAAGCAGCTCGAAGTCGAGACAATTCTTCTTGACGCTGGTGGTCTGGTGCCTAGCCAAGGGCTATCTTTTTAGCTATTTTTGAACTAGAATCACGTTTCAACTTTGTGACTTTGTACCCAAGAACAGTTGCGTGCCTGAATTAGGCCGGTATCGTTACCCCTTATACGTTTTAAGGGCCGCCTATCTACCCACCCCAAAGTTCACCTGCTCCGCCAATGCCAGGTGAGTGGGTAATCGGTAGTCGGTTCGAGCATTCAGCCAGGAGAAGGTGTCAAAGTGGCAAAAGAGCGAATCGAGCGTGATGAGGAGGACTTGGTCCGCCTCTATCTCACCGATATCGGGCAATACCCTTTGCTCACCAAAGACGATGAGGTCAGGCTGGCCCAGGCTATTGAAGCGGGCACCGCAGCACGAGAAGAACTCGAAGCAGGCGGCAGTCTCACCCCCACTCGTCGGCGGGAACTAAAGCGGGCTATCCGCAACGGAGAACGAGCCGAATCAACTTTCGTTCAATCTAACTTACGCTTGGTGGTCTCAATCGCCAAGAAATATCAAGCCTCAGGGCTGCCCCTGCTAGATCTAATCCAAGAGGGCAACTTGGGTCTGATGCATGCTGTCGAAAAGTTCGACTGGCGTAAAGGGTTCAAGTTCTCAACTTATGCCACCTGGTGGATTCGCCAGGCCATTACTCGCGGTATTGCCAACACTGGCCGTACTATCCGTCTTCC
The DNA here is from genome assembly GCA_041676705.1 of Acidimicrobiia bacterium. NCBI lineage: Bacteria > Bacillati > Actinomycetota > Acidimicrobiia > Acidimicrobiia bacterium. Next base: position 330,587 of record JBAYRL010000002.1, on the reverse strand, counting down.
TGTCCACGCTGGCGATACTTTGGCCAGGCTGCAAAAGGCACGAGCTCAGCTCGAATTGAAGATGGGTCGCCCAGCAACCTTGGCCGAACTTTCAGCCGAAGTAGAAATGCCCGAAGACAAGGTCACCGAAGCCCTGCGTTTCGCCGCTGAGCCCTTGTCGCTTTCAGAACCGCTGCGTGAAGACGGTGACGCCGAGCTTGGCGATGTCGTAGAAGACCGTTCAGCGGAATCGCCCTTTGAAATGGCGGCCACGTCACTACTGCCCGAGGAAATTTCACGTCTGTTAGCACCGCTCGATGAGCGGGAACGTGAAATCCTAAAGCTTCGTTTTGGTCTAGATCGTGGTGAGCCTCGCACTTTGGAAGAAGTTGGCGAGCACTTCAATCTGACTCGGGAACGTATCCGCCAAATTGAGGCCAGGGCGATGTCGAAGCTTCGCCATCCTTCTTCCGACACCGGGGCGCGCGATCTGCTCGCGGTTTAACAGATAGGCTCTTTTGATGAAAAAACTACTCTTGCTTGCTGCTGTCGTTGCTTTGGCTATCTTCGCTTCTAAGAAGCTAAAAGAAGTTTAAGCGCCTCACGCCCCTTGTTGTTGGGGCGAAAAGCATCTAAATTAACTCAACAACCATTTTCTTCCCCTTAGGTTTCTTAGTGTCCGCATGGGGAAGTAAATGGTTTTTGCGTTTTGGGGACCAAAAGGTGGTGTTGGCACCAGTACGGTGGCCGCCGCCTGCGCTATAGGTTTAGCCAGGAATTCTTCACAGGGTGTGTTGCTGGTTGATGCTGCCGGTGATCTGCCCGCACTCTTAGGACTGGTAGAAACTAGCGGGCCTGGGGTGACCGACTGGTTAAGTTCAACCGCTGATTTGCCAGCCGATGCTTTGGGTCGGTTGGGCGTCTCTGTTTCTAGCCACCTTGATTTGTTGCCATTGGGTAGCGGTTCCGAGGTGCAAAAGGCTCGGGTAGATCTTTTGGCGGCCCTCTTTAACCTTGACGATCGTGAAGTAGTAATTGACTGCGGCGTGCTTGACCATCAGTCGTGGCCCTCACGGCTGGCGGCGGTGGCGCAGCGTTCGATCATGGTGGTTAACCCCTGCTATTTGGCAATTCAAAAAGCCCGATTGGCACCTCTACGCCCACAACGAGTGGTGTTTATTTCGCAGTCTGGACGAGCGCTCCAAGCGGCCGATGTTGAACATGCGATTGGGGTTGAAGTTGCGGCCACAGTTCCCCACGACCTGGCCGTGGCTAGATGTATTGATGCTGGCCTCATGGTTTCGCGCTTCCCCCGACCGCTAAAAGACCTCTGGCGGGTGGTCCGATGAATTCACCATTGGTCGAACGTATCCATCGGCAGCTTCTCGACCGGCCCCAACTACCAATAGAGGCTGGCCAACTAGCTAAGGAGGCTAAGCGGCTGGTCCGATTGGAAGCACCTTTGGTGGGTGCCAAGGAGGAGGCCACGCTGGTTGAGGCCATTGTGGCTCGTGTTCAAGGGTTGGGTCCTCTAGATGAGTTCTTGAACGATCCGACGATTACCGAGGTAATGGTAAATGGGGGTGGCGAGGTTTGGCTAGAGCGCTTTGGTGCTCTTGAGCGAAGCACCGTTGTCCTTGAGGAAGATTCAGTTTTGCGTTTGATCGACCGAATTGTGAGCCCCTTAGGTCTCCGTATCGACCGTTCGTCACCCATGGTCGATGCCCGCTTAGCCGACGGTTCGAGGGTGAACGCGGTTGTGCGACCCATTGCTATTGATGGTCCCTGTCTCACCATTCGTAGGTTTCGTGCCAAAACCGTACCGCTTGAGGCATTTTGTTCTCCCGAGGTCGCAGAACTGTTGGCGGTGGCGGTAGCTGAACGCCGTAACGTTTTGGTTTCAGGTGGAACAGGCGCTGGAAAAACAACTCTCTTAAACGCCCTAGGGGCCACTATTCCAACCAGCGAGCGGGTTGTCACCATTGAAGATGCAGCCGAGTTACGCCTGCCGGGTGAGCATGTGGTGCGGCTTGAGTCGAGGCCAGCCAACGCCGACGGGCTTGGCACGGTAGGAATACGTGATTTAGTACGAAACGCCTTGCGGATGCGTCCTGATCGAATTGTGGTTGGTGAAGTGCGCGGCGGTGAAGCTCTCGACATGCTCCAAGCCATGAACACGGGCCACGACGGCTCGTTATCGACCTGCCACGCCAACAGCCCCGAAGATGCGCTGCGGCGCATAGAAACGCTGGCATTGCTAGCGGGCCTCGATGTGCCGCTATCGGCGTTACGAGAGCAGCTGGTGGCGGCCATCGACTTGGTAGTGCAAGTAGCTCGAAGCGCTCACGGAGGGCGACGGATTGTGTCGATTGCAGAACCCGAGCTGGCCGTTTCCTCCGAGCACGGACTGCGCTGCTCCAACCTTTCTAACGGCCTTCAAGTTTTTCAATCGCCATCACGTTTGTCACGCTTCGGTGGAGGGGCCCAATGATGGTACCGACGTTCTGGTATCGGGTGTTGATCTTGGTAGCCGTTTTGGCGATTTTGAAATCGATCTGGTCGCCATCAACCAAGGTGGTACGTCAACGTTTGGCAGGCTCATCTTCAAGTCGCGCCGCCACAACACAGTGGGTGCCGGCGTGGTTTGAACAGCGAGCTCATAGCGCTGATCTGGCACCGGCCGTGCTTTGGTGGCGGGTGTCGTTGGCGGTAGCGGCGCTAGTGGGCCTAGTGGCGTTCTTCTTGGGTGGGTTGCCATTGGCCGCCATGGCAACCGGTGGCATGGTTGGGGCTGGTTTCTTAGGATTGTCTGCGGCGAGCGATCGCCGAGGGCGAAACCTGGCGGCCGAGGTGCCAGAAGCGCTAGAGCTAATGGCGCGCTCGTGCCGGGCTGGCTCGTCCATCGTGGCGGCCATGGCAAGCCTTGGTCAACATCCATCTTGTCGCGCCGGAGTGCTGTTCAGCGCGGTCGCGGAGCGGGTTGAACAAGGCCAGAGTTTGGCGGCGGGTTTAGATGAACTGGTGCAGAGCAATCCACTGCCTCCTTTTCGTATGGCGGCCGCGGCTTTATTGGTAGGGGCCGAGACCGGTGCTGCCCCAGCGCGTGCCATGGAAGGAGTGGCTGCCACCCTAAGAGATAACGCTGCGCTAGCCCGCGAGTCTCATGCTCTAGCCAGCCAGGCGCGCTATTCAGCAGCGGTGCTGGTGTTGGCACCAATCGGCTTCGCCTTGTTTTCCATCTCGGCTGATAACCGCGTGGCCGAATTTCTATTTCGAACCCCGTTAGGTCTGGCGGTTATGGCGGCTGGGTTAGCACTTGACTCGGTTGGTGCCTGGTGGATGGCACAGTTAGTGAAAACCTCATGATGGCCCGTGTGTTGGTATCGCTATTACCGCTCTTTGCTTCTGGTGCCGTGGTATGGCTGGTCGGCGCGTCATCGTCTTACCGGCCACCTAGTCGCTTCCAGGCTTTACTAGACGCTGACACATTGAAACCTAACTACATACAAGCTCAGCTCGTGAAGGCGCCGCTGCAGCGTCTCGGTGGCGTATTGCGCTCTGTGGTGAAACGTCAGCCCGATGTCGACGCCGACCTTCGCGTGGGCAGTCTCACGGTGCTGTCTCTGGTCCTGGTGCTTATCGAACCGCTCTTGGCAGCGCTTGTATTAGCGGCGTACTTCATCCGTGGTTTTCGTCGGAAGCTGAGGCAGAAGGAGGCCGCCAAGCAGGCGCTTGTTTCCGAGTTGCCCGAGGTGGTCGACCTCTTAGTACTTGCGGTTTCGGCGGGTATGAATGTGCCCATGGCTATCGACGTGGCGGCCCGGCGGGGCAACGGTGCCATTGCCACGGCACTGGGCAAAGTGACCCAAAGCGTAACATTGGGAGATTCTCTGCCGGACCGCTTAGTTGCGTTGGCCGACGACCTGGGCGAGGAAGTCCGCCCTCTAATGGCCACGCTGGCCGGGGCACTCCGAGAAGGTACCTCGGTCATGGCAAGTCTCGAGCGCCTCAGTGGCCAAGTTCGTCTTGAGCGCCGCCGTGACGGTGAAGAACGGGCGCGCAAACTGCCGGTGAAGTTGTTGTTTCCGCTGGTGGTTTGTGTGCTACCTGCGTTTGGCCTCCTTAGCGTGGTGCCGCTCTTAGTTACAGGGTTGAAAGGCTTGTCGTTCTAAGCGCCTAGTACCGAATCTGAAGCCATCAGAACGCTTCGCGCACACCCATAGCTTTGCGCTTCCCCCATAACTGGCCTCCTTGGAGGTAACAAAATGTCGTTTCAGACAGTCAATTCATCCACCACCACAAAATACGGGCTTGGCTTAAGGGCACTGGTAGCAATGCAAAGCGCGGCCATGGTCACTCTTGGTCGGCTAGAACGTAATGACCGCGGTCAAAGTACAGCCGAATACGCGCTGGTAATTCTGGGTGCTGCCGGTGTTGCTTTATTGCTAGTGGCCTGGACATCAAAGACCAACAAGATCGGCAAGCTACTCGACACGGTGCTCGATTCAGTTCTGTCCCGCTTCAGCTGAGGGTCTAATGCCGAGCCAAGGCTGGTGGCGTCAAACACCAAAGGGTAAAAACCCCTGTAACGATCGAGGTCAGGCAGCGGTTGAGCTGGCCTTAGTCTTGCCAATTGTGTGCCTAATGTTTCTGGCGCTTATCCAGGTTGGGCTGGTGGTTCACTCTCAGCTCTTGGTTGTGCATGCAGCGCGTGAAGGTGCTCGTGCCGCAGCTGTCGATGCTCGCTCGGGTGCCGCGGAAGTCGCGGTGTGGGGTGGCACACCCCTTGAGGTCGAGCGCACCAAAGTCGACTCTGTCATCCAAGGTGATCGAGTGGTGGTAAAGGTGCGCTACCAATTCGCTGCCGATTTACCAATAATTGGTGCTTTGGTCAAAGACCGTGAGTTAAGTGCTTCGGCCACCATGCAAATCGAGCACAATCGCCCGTAACAGTGCAATCGCCCCGCCTTTTTCCAGCGGGGCGTTGCCATTGCCACACTTGGGCGATTGCACACACGAAGGACAACCATCGACGCAAGAACAGTTTTCCAACAGCTCCAAAGTGGCGGGCAAGTGTTGGTGCGCAATCTCATAGCCCAACTCTGAAACTCCAGCGCCACCGGCATAACCATCATAAATAACAATGGTGGGGGCCATGGTGTCTCCATGTAGCGGGGTCGACAGCCCTCCCACATCAGAACGATCACACACGGTGAATAGCGGCAGCAAAGAGATGGCGGCGTGTTCCAACGCGTGCAATGTTCCCGGAACTGCGCCAGCATCAAGGCCACATTCGCTCAGCAGAGCCGTTGGGATTTCATACCAAAACCCTCGGGTCTCAAGCACCGATTCGGGCAATTCAAGAGGCTCATGAGACAGCTGCAAATGGCTGGCTGTGTCTTTGCGGGTGTAGCCAACTACCTGTGAACGAACTCTCACATCGCCTAAAGAAAGCTTTACTTGGCCCAAACATTGGCTCTGGTCAACTTTAACTATGGCCACATCACTAACCGAACGAGGTTGCGTGTAGGTGTCACCAATGTCCGCTCTTACCGTGGCTAGACGATTCTCTAAATCAAGTTCAATCACCCGGTAGGTTTGGCCCTGGTGTATGTAAATGGCACCATCATGCACCGAACGTGGGGCCGCCGATTCTTCGACTGTGCCTACCAATGTCCCTTCTTCGGAAACGATGCGTATCTCAGCGTTAGACGTTGAACGCATGGAAATATCTCGGGCCGGGAAATGGCGGCCACTCCAGCGAGCCTGGGGCGTACCGAGAGCATGTTCGTCAGTGGGTGTTCGTTGAACCCGTAGGTTTCCCGCCATGGTTAACTGGTGCACGCTGGCTTCAAGCGTGTCACCCCAAAAATATTCGTCTTCCCAGCGCAGCGGATGTTCAAAAGCCGCGGCGCCGATGTGGGAATTAGCAATGGTGAGATTGCCAGGGTTAATAACAACCCGCTCGGCTGGCCGTTCGAAGAGCTCGGATGGATGACTAGTGAACCACCGATCAAGTTGATCATTGCCAGCAACAATTATCGCCAGCGAGCTTTGAGCGTGGCGTCCAGCCCGACCGATTTGTTGGCGAAGAGAAGCCACGGTGCCGGGAAATCCATCCACCACACAGGCATCTAGTCCGGCAATGTCGACACCTAGCTCAAGGGCTGAGGTTGCTACTACCCCACGTAAAGACCCCTCTTCCAGCCGAGCCTCAATCTCACGTCTTTCGCTCGGCAAATAGCCGCCTCGATAGGTGCCCACCAGTTCCTGCAGGTCGGCGTTTAGCAGTCGTCGCGTTTGTTGAGCCAGTACTTCGGTGCCCACCCGACTACGACTAAAAGCAACAGTTTTGAGTCCGGCCGACACCAACTCGGCCACCAAAGAAGCAGTGTTATAAAACCCCGGGCTCCTGATGGTTCCGTTCGGTTCCGCCCCCGACGTATCCAACAATACTGTGGTGCGTTCACCGCGGGGTGAACCGTCATCCTCCACGGTGAGAACCGGTAATCCGCACAGGGCTTCGGCGTGTTCACTCACCCCAGCCAGAGTGGCCGAGGTGAAAATAAAAGTGGGGTTGCCACCATAGAGTTCACAGATTCGCCGCAAGCGTCGCAATAAGTGTGCGGTGTGGGTGCCGAAAGTTCCCCGCAGCACATGCAGCTCGTCTATCACCACAAACCGCAAGCGTTTGAAGAAGGTGGCCCAGCGTTTGTGGTACGGCAAAATACCCCGATTTAACATGTCGGGGTTGGTTAAGACGACGTTGGCGTGGCGTTGAACCCAGCGCCGTTCAACCATGGTTGAATCGCCATCGTAGGTAGCTGCTACCAATGACGGTACTTCTAAGGTGCGCAGTGCCCGCAGCTGATCGTGGCTAAGTGCTTTGGTGGGAAACAAGGCCAGAGCTGTCGCCGGTAGACCATCCCCTGCAATTTCCCAAGCAATTGGCAGCTGATAACAAAGCGACTTTCCCGAGGCGGTTCCGGTGGCGATGGCCACGTTCGCTCCACCCGCAATGGCTTCGATTGCTTCCACTTGGTGCGACCACAGGCCACTTTCGGGCACCAGGTGAGCAATTTGGCTGGGTAATGGTGATTTCAGGGTCGCTAGGCGGCTGGGTCTGGCCGCTTCAAGATGAGTGTAAATAGTGTTTCCAGAGCTAGACAGCCGCGGCAGCCATGAATCTAAAAAGCTCTCAACTGAAACACTCATTCGACTATTAAGCTTAGAGCCGAGCTTCGGCTTTAGTCGGGCACAATCAACTAGCTGGGCCGCGGTAAGGTACCATACGAACCACCTGCCCACACGCCCGCCAACTCCAGATACAGCGCCTTTATGAGCAGAAGTGTCGAACTCGAGATTCCAGCGAAACCAGAATTTCTGTCTTTAGCGCGGCTGGTGATAACCGGGGCGGCCACAATTGAACCCACTTTTTCTGATGAGCGGATCGAAGATCTTCGAATCGCAGTTTCGGAAGCGTGCACCAACGCCATTGAAGCCCACCGAATTTCGGGTGTGAACGAACGGGTGGTTATTAAAAGTGACTTGGGTGAAGATCGCATCGAAGTGGAGATAATCGACCAAGGCAGTGGCTTCGACCTGGGAGAAACCGACCCGGCCCCCGACGCTACATCACCGAATCGACTTAGTTATGAGCGAGGTTTGGGCATTCCTCTTATGAGGGTCCTGGTTGATGAAACCGAGTTCACGGTGTCGCCTAGTGGGACCACAGTACGGCTTGTGGTTAGCCGACCGGTGAACGCTGTTTCTGGGCCCGAATAGCGCCCGATGTTGACAGGCGGGCCCATTTAGTTCTTACCTAGCGTTGTGAGCAAGCCTCTAGTTATTGTCGAATCTCCCGCTAAAGCACGCACCATTGCTGGCTATTTGGGTGACGATTATGTCGTCGACTCTTCGGTCGGCCATATTCGTGACCTTCCGAAGAACGCCGACGAGGTGCCTAGCGCCCACAAGGGTGAAAGCTGGGCGCGCCTCGGTATCGACGTCGACAATGATTTTAAGCCGCTATATATTGTTCCTCCCGGCAAGAAAGACGTTGTCAAACGGCTGAAAGCAAAGCTCAAAGACGCCACCGAACTCTATTTAGCAACAGATGAGGACCGCGAAGGCGAAGCTATTGCTTGGCACCTATTAGAGGTGCTCAACCCTAAAGTCGCGGTGAAGCGGATGGTGTTCAACGAGATCACCCCCGATGCCATTAAGCGTGCCATTGAAGCCCCTCGAGAACTCGACACCAAACTGGTGGACGCTCAAGAAGGTCGTCGACTGCTCGACCGTTTATACGGTTATGAAGTGTCGCCGGTGTTGTGGAAGAAAGTAATGCCCTCGCTCTCGGCGGGCCGGGTGCAAAGTGTGGCCACCAGAATCGTGGTGGAACGTGAACGGGAGCGCATGGCCTTCGTGGCGGCTTCCTATTGGAACCTAAAAGGCACGTTCAGTCCTCTTCCTGATGCCATCGACGACAAATTAAGCTTCGAAGCAACCCTGGTGAACCTCAATGGTCGCCGCGTAGCCACAGGCCGCGATTTCTCGTCATTAGGTGAAGCCACGGCCGAAGTAGTGGTGATAAGCGAGGACGAAGCAAACCGACTCGTTGAAGGTCTGAACGAAGCCGCATTTTCGGTGCTGGGAGTAGAAAGTCGACCCTATCGTCGACGTCCGGCAGCGCCCTTTATGACCTCAACCTTGCAACAAGAAGCCGGTCGTAAGCTTCGCATGTCCTCAGCGCAAGCGATGCGTGCCGCCCAAACCCTCTACGAACAGGGTTACATCACCTACATGCGAACCGATAGCACCACGCTGTCTCAAACGGCGGTCTCGGCGGCGCGAGCCGAGGTGACTAAGCGCTATGGCAAGGAGTTTCTACCCGACGCCCCACGGGTATACGCCAGCAAAGTAAAGAATGCTCAAGAAGCACACGAGGCTATTCGGCCCGCGGGTGATTCTTTCCGCGACCCGAACGAAGTGGCGCGCTTAGTTGGCCCGGCCGAGGGTCGAATCTATGAAATGATTTGGAACCGGACCATTGCTTCGCAGATGACCGACGCTGTTGGTCAAACAGTGGTGGTTCGTCTGGGCGCGGCCACCAACGACGGCCAAGAAACCGAATTTTCGGCTAGCGGTACCGTAATCACCCACGAAGGATTCCGTCGGATTTACATTGAAGATACCGACGAGGAAAGCGACGACGCCCAAGAAAAGCGTTTACCGGCTTTGGCGGAAGGCGATTCGCTTCGTAATTCCGAACTGCATGCCGATGGCCACGAGACCAAGCCACCTGCTCGTTACAGCGAAGCGTCGCTGATCAAACGATTAGAAGAGCTTGGAGTCGGTCGGCCTTCCACCTACGCCACCATCATGGGCACCATCACCGACCGTGGCTATGTATGGAAGAAGGGTTCAGCTCTGGTACCGTCTTTCACAGCGTTTTCTGTGGTTAACCTGTTGGAACAGCATTTCCCGAACTTGGTTGATTACGCATTCACGGCTCGGATGGAGAGCGAACTCGACGATATAGCGGCGGGCTCCATGGATGCTGCGCCCTGGTTGGGTCGTTTCTACTTCGGGGTGGAAGAAAACAGTACGGCGGGCCTACGAGAGATGGTGTCTGATCGTCTAGCTGAAATCGATGCTCGCGAAATCAACAGTATTCCCCTAGGCGCCGACTCTAACGGTGAAACTGTGGTCGTTCGGGTGGGCCGATATGGTCCTTACCTGCAACGGGGTGAAGACACCGCAGGTATTCCCGATGAAGTAGCGCCAGATGAATTAACCATGGAGCGCGCTGAAGAGATGTTGGCGGCGCCCTCAGGTGATCGTGAGCTCGGTGTCGACCCAGAAACCGGTTTGATGGTGGTTGCCAAAGCAGGTCGATTTGGGCCTTATGTGCAGCTGGGTGAAATTGAAGAGGGTAAGAAGACCAAACCCAAAACAGCGTCTTTGTTTAAAGACATGCGTCTTGACACGGTCACTTTGGAAGACGCCCTTGCGTTGTTGAGCTTGCCCCGGGTGGTGGGCGAAGACCCTGCCGATGGAGTGGCGATCACGGTACAAAATGGCCGTTACGGGCCTTACCTGAAGAAGGGTAGCGATAGCCGCAGCCTGGAAAGCGAAGGTCAGCTCTTAACCATCACCCTGGAAGAATGTTTGGCCATTTTGGCGGAACCAAAACGTCGACGCGGTCAGTCGGCCGCCGGACCGCTGCGTGAGCTTGGCACCGACCCGGTGAGTGGAAAACCCATGGTGGTTAAAGACGGACGCTTTGGCCCTTATGTGACTGATGGTGAAACCAACGCCTCTCTTCGCAAAGGCGACACGGTAGAAGATTTGACCGATGAGCGGGCGATCGAACTGCTACAAATTCGCCGTGAAGCTGGACCGGCTAAGAAGAAGCCGGCCGCAAAGAAGAAGCCTGCTGCCAAGAAGACGACTACCAAGAAGGCGACTGCTAAGAAACCAGCCGCTAAGAAGACGTCATCGAAGGCCCCTAAAGAGTGATCTTCACTTAAAATGTCAAACGCCAAAGGTGTTTTTATTGCCTTTGAAGGCGGTGAAGCGGCTGGAAAGTCAACGCAAGCCGCACTCTTGGCCACGCGACTTGAGGCCGTGTTGACTCGCGAGCCGGGCGGTACTGGCTTAGGGGAGTCGATCCGCGCAATATTGTTGGACCCAGCCCAAGTTCAAATGTCTGATCGCGCTGAGGCATTGCTTTTTGCGGCGGCGCGGGCCCAGTTAATTTCAGAGGTAATTAAACCGGCTTTGGCGTTGGGCCGTCACGTGGTGACCGACCGATTTGCCGGTTCATCATTTGCTTACCAAGCCTTTGGACGTGGCTTGGAACTAGCCCAAGTACGAGCTCTTTCAGCGTTCGCAGTAGATGAGATTTGGCCCGACCTTAATGTGTTGATAGAAGTTCCACCCGAGGTTTCACGGGCTCGTATGGGCCAACCCGACCGTCTAGAGGCGGCTGGCACTCAGTTCCATGAACGCGTCGCAGAGGGTTTTGCTCAGCTGGCTTCGGCTGAACCCGAGCGCTGGTTGCGGGTTTCTGGTTTAGGTTCACCACAAGACGTGGCAGCTAGAGTTTGGCAGGGTGTGAGCGAAAGGCTAAGCCTCTAGTGGTATCGCAAGGCCCACCAAGTGCCGTCGAAACGATTGGATCACCAGCCAGTGCCTCGGCAGGTTTTCATACCTTGGCCGATGAGTTGTGGCACAACGTGATAGGTCAGAGCGAGGCCGTGGCGATGTTGCGAGGTGCCGCCGCGGAACCGGTGCACGCCTATTTGTTTACGGGTCCAAGCGGTAGCGGGCGTCTCCAAGCAGCACAAGCTTTCGCCGCCACTCTTTTCGCCGGAGCTGCTTTGGATGAAGAGAAAGCTCGCCGTCACGTACAGTTGGTCAGCCGCCAAGCTCACCCCGATTTCACGGTGGTGGAACGCAAAGGTGCCTCGATACCGGTTGGAAACGCCGATCATCCAGAAGAAGGCTCGGCTCGTTGGGTTTCGCAACGGGCGGCCCTGGCCAGCGTGGAAGCCGCCTACAGCGTGTATGTCTTGATGGACTTTCATCTGGTGGGCGATGCGGCCCCAGTTCTGTTGAAAACCATTGAAGAACCACCGCCACATGTGGTTTTTATCGTTCTGGCTGATGAAGTGACACCCGAGTTAGTGACAATTGCTTCTCGATGCGTGACGGTACCGTTTCGTCGGGTACCAGCCGAGATCATTGCTGACCAATTACAGGTCGAAGGCGTTGATGCCAGCCGTGCCCAGACCGCGGCCGAGTCGTCGCTGGGTGACCTTCGCCGTGCACGCTTGTTGGTCAGCGATCCTCGAATCGGTGTACGCCTAGAAGCCTGGTCAGCTATTCCAGAGCGTTTGGATGGTACCGGCTCTACGGCGGCTGAAATAGCCGCCGAGATTCGGGCTCAATTGGATGACGCCACCGCACCGCTGGTCGAAGCACATGAGGCTGAGACCAAAGAGCTAGCAGAAACCGAGTCGGCCTATGGACGAAGCGCTACTGGCAAGAAAGATTTAGAGGCTCGTCAACGCCGAGAGTTACGTCGTCTCCGCAGCGACGAGCTCCGTTTGTTTCTGGCTACCTTGTCGCAGCAGTACCGCCTACAACTTGAGAACCCAACCCGAGCACAAGGAGCCATTGAGGCTTTGGTGGCAATACGTGAAGCTGGCGAAGCCCTGATTCGAAATCCCAATGAGGCTTTGCTGTTACAGGCCTTGTTGTGGCGCTTACCGAATTTCCACGGTTTCGTTTAGTTCCACCTGGCTGAAGGTATCGGGCCGAACGAGCACGTTAACGTCCCATTTACCCGCTACCCCCAAGTCGCTCACCCGGGCTGAGAAATGGCCGAACCCTAGATTTGAGAGTGTTGGGGTGATGTTGCCGATGCCTAAGTCGGGGGAGGAGTAGGTGATAGTGGCGTCTTCCACCGGCACCGCCTTGCCTTCTAGATCGGTGACATAAAGATGAAGGTCGTTGGTGCCCGGTTTGCCAGGGTCGATAACCATTTGAATGTTTAGATCGTCAATGGTCTCTACGATCGTCACTGGTCCGCTGTCTATTACAACCTGGCTGGGTGGTCCATTGTGCAAGATTGAGATGCTAAGGGCCACCACCAAAACCAGAACCGTGCTTTCCAAAATGGTGGGTGCCAAAATTTGTGACTTATGGAGCGACTGCCAAAACGGGAGTACATTCCAACGGTTCCACGCACCAATAACCACGGCCACAAATACGAGTGCAACCTTGGCCACCATCAGCAGGCCCCAGGTTCGAGCAATGTTTGATATGCCACCTGAAAGTGCCAGAGTTCCAACTGCCCCTGAAACGAAAACCACCGCGACGAGACCGGCTGCTTGGCGTGAAAATCGGGCGAAAGCCACTCGGGCCGACTCATTGGTTTGTCGAATGCTTAGGGCTAAGGCCGGAATGGCACCTAACCAGCAGGCAGCAAAAACTAAGTGGATTGTGACTGCTACATAGGCAATTCCGCCCTTAGAGAAGGCGTGGCCCGAACGAATAGACACCCCGACTCCGACTAGAGCCACGGCCAATGCAACTAAACCTAGAACCCCGTTCTTGGGGTTGATGGGCTCGGGCGCTTCTTGCCTATTGCGGCTTCCTTCGATGTCGTTGGTGTTGTGGAGGTCGCCCTCGCTTTCGCCGGGTATTGGAGTGTCGTTAGCCAACGGCGAAGTTGTGGCGGTCTGCAATGTGGGGGCCTTGCTCGGCGTGGCATTTTCGAAAGAACGACTTGCTCCTAGCGCTATTAGCAAGGTGGCTAAACCCGCTGCTGCGCCACGGAAAAGATAGACCGGTGATGCTGGACCATTGAACAGGTCGATGTTGGGCGCGACCTGGGGCCCGTTAAAACCGGCCGCCAAGATTGAAGTGAAAGCGGCTATTACCCCGACTATCAAGGCCAATATGGTGAGGTTGCGGAGGGAATTGGTGCCGATAACCGCCAACATAAATATGGTGCCCGCAAGTACAACGATGCTTAGCGACGAGAGGAACTGACTGGCTGCCCAGCCATAGCGAGCGCTGGCATCGGGTGTTAAACCAGCTTTTGCTTGGTCGATCAGGCCTTGAGGCACAGCGTTTGGCCCAACACCCACTCGGAAGGTGTAGGCACCTGAAATAGGGTGGCCATCGGCGGAAACTACGTGCCAAGAAACGGCGTACCAGCCCGACAGGTCGCCTTTTAGTTGCGCCGTAACGGTGGCACCGTTGGCAGCAGCTGGTTCGTTGACCGCTTTGCCGTCTTGGCCGACCACCACAATGGCAGTGTCGTCGGCCAAGACAGTTTCATTAAAGGTGATTGAAACCTCATTGGGCACCGCACTTAGGAGGGCTCCACCGGCAGGGACGGTATCTATTAACACCGCATGTGCCGAGGCCGGAGATGCTGCTGCCCCTAAGACCACAGACAGCAAGAGGCATAAAGCTCCAGCGCGTTTGAGCATCCGAAATACCGGTTTTGTATGTGCCATTCACCTAATCCGAGGTAGCTTCAAACCTCGAAACTAGCGTTTCTTTGCAACGAGCGAGTAGCCGCCTAGCCCCAAGCCTGCCAGGCCAGCAACTAGTGCCACAATGGCCAAAGTGTTATTGCTGCTGTCGCTGCTTTCGGTTGCGCTGGCGGTTCCTTGTGCACTGGGCGCAGCCGCCGTGTCTTGATCATCGCTAGCAGCAGAGTCGCCTTGGCTATCTCCGTGAGCATCACCCGCCGAGGCAGTAATGGCAATGGCTGGCGCTGGCAGGTCGGAAGCCGGGTCGGTGTTAATCCAGGCTTCTTCGGAGCCATCCACACAGCGTTGTACCACGGGAATCAACACCCGATCCGCAGTTTCGGCGGGCATTTTGGCACTAATTCCAAAAGTTAGATACTCATCGGCGGCCAAAGGTGATGAGGTGGTGCTCCAACGAAGGGTGTCGGTGTACTCGGTGACCGTTGATCCGTGCAGTTCATAGGGCTCATCGAGCTCAGCCATGGTCCGCGTAACTTCCCAGCCTGGTACCGCTTGAGGCGTGACTGATTGGAAGGTTTCCGGCAGCTTGACTTCGATCTCGTTGGTCGCTTCGCCCCCGCAACCATGCGGTACGGTGAGGGTTAGCACGGTATAGCCTTCCGCAGCGGCGGAATCGGGTGAAACAGTAACGTGGGCATTGGCTGGTGCCACACCTAACAACAGCGCTGCTCCTAAGGCGCCGCTGGCTACCGCAGCACGCAAAATTGGTTTAAAACTGCGCATGAGCATGAACCTCTTCCCGGGGGTCAGTGGTGGTAGGGATTTGAAAAATGGGAATGATTCCCATCTGTTTGAAAAGTGTATGTTCGGGAGGGTTTGAAGTACAATCTTGGGCCGTGCCCGGGTAGCTCAGTCGGCAGAGCATCTCACTCGTAATGAGAAGGTCAGGAGTTCGATTCTCCTCTCGGGCTCTAACTATGCGGTCGTCGATTGCGTAGCTTTCGCAGTTTCGTGCTGCTAGAGGGCCTTCGGCGCAACAGGAGAGAACGGCTCTTAGAGCGGCCCTCTCCGGGTAGACAGTGGACGTAAGTCCCGCCGACCATTTTAGAGCCATTCTAACATTCACGTTGACTATACCTCTGAACGTGAGTCTGTTGGTCGCGTCGATTGGATGTCTGGCGGTAGCCCTAATTCTCACGTTCTGACCTTTTGACGTGGTGACTCAATATTGCCCATATGTGATGTTTGAGTACTATGGGGGCGCATATCTAATGTAAAGGGGCGGGGGAACATATACGTATCTTAACTGATACGAATGTTCTGATCAGCAGTGAGCCAACCCGTTCTCGCGAAGTTGAAATTATGACCAGGTCAAGCCTTGCACTGGCTCGTCAAGCCTCAGGCCGTCATCAGTTACTTGTTCACCCCTCAGTATCGGATGAGATCGCTAATGACTCGGATGATGAGCGGCGAGAGCTCCGCAAGATGCTCCGTAAACGTTACGCGACGCTCGACCGACCCCCACCGATACAAGACCTGATCATCGAAACACTGGGGTCACCGCCAGAGGGCAGCCACGATTGGTTTGACCATGAGCTTCTCGCGTGCGTCGTCGGTGATGCTGTACATTGGCTAGTGACCCAGGACAGTGCTATTCACCGAAAAGCTCGTCGGCTGGGTGTCGAAGACAGGGTTCACTTCATTGAGGATGCTGTTGCAACTCTGCAGCGAATCGATTCGGAAACCGCGGGGTTTGTTCCGAGTGTCGATCAGCGTCCGCTTCATGCACTCGACCTTGGCGACCCCTTCTTTGATTCCCTGAAATCTGATTACCGAGACTTTGAGGCCTGGTATAGGAATATCTCCCGCGAGGGACGGGAAGCCTTCGTCATAGATGGTCCAGACAAAAAGATCGCAGGGCTTTGTATCTTTAAGGGGCTTGATGCCGAAATTGGGATAGGACAAAGACCGGCAAAGGTCTCGACGTTTAAGGTGGCCGAGGAATTTAAGGGAAGCCGGTACGGAGAGTTACTCCTAAAAATTCTATTTGTGTCAACAGCTCGAAAGTTTGACGTCCTTTGGCTCACAGTCTTTCCAAAGCAAGAAGAGCTGATAGCTCTACTTGAGTTGTTTGGGTTTCAGCATCACGATGACTACGAAGGTGAGCGACGTTACATCAAGTTTGTTGGAAGTCGCACCGTCTATTCGTCCGAGGAAGTAGATGCCATGGTCCGTCATGGTCCGGTCCTGGTGTTCCTCTTCAGACAGGACCGTTTTGTCGATCCGCCTATCCCTCTGGCCGAGCTGATCGCAGCTAAGCTGATTAACAGTGCCCCACAGACGACTATCGGCATCAACCCGGAAGGACTGCAATGGCTAACCGAGCGCCTGGACGTGTAGCCTTACTTTCAATCCACCCTCGTCACGCCGAAGCGATCTTGAAGGGCAAGAAGCTCGTCGAACTCCGCCGGCGAACTCTTGCAAGCGACGTGACGCACGTTCTGATTTATGCCACTACTCCGATAAAGGCCGTTGTCGGCTGGTTTCAAATCGAAGGTATTGAGGCGAACAGTAAAACAAAGCTCTGGGATAGCCACGGAGCCGTCACGGGAATTAGCCGTAAGGAGTTTCAAGATTATTTTGCAGGGGCAGCAACAGCATTCGCCATCAAGGTGGGTGACGTGCGTCGACTTGATCCAGCAATTTCACTCGACGAGATTCCTGGCGTGCGGCGGGCCCCGCAGAGTTTTCAATATCTCGACGCAGATGTAATCAGTTGGGTCTTCGCTTCCGATGACAGTGAACTTCTACCGGTTTCGCCCTGATCAACAACACCGTGGACCCCACCGACCTATTATTCGAGTCACCACTGGCTCGTTTACATATGGTGAAGCTGCTGAAAACAAGACTACGCAGCCAAACTCGACGCTCTAATTGTCGGTTGTAGAACGGGCACCGAAGAGCCAATTCGCTAGGCTGGCCACGTGGCAGACCAAGCAACCTTCGCGGCGCAAGCTATGGAGTACATGGGGGCGCTATATAGCGCTGCCTTGCGGATGACTCGCAACCCCTCTGACGCCGAAGATTTGGTGCAAGAAACCTATCTGAAGGCCTACCGGGGTTTTGGTGGTTTCGAAGAGGGCACCAACCTACGTGCTTGGCTCTACCGCATTCTTACCAACACCTACATCAATATTTATCGCGCTCGTTCGAATCGGCCCGATGAACAAACCCTTGATGAAGGTGAAGACTACATGCTGTATCAGCTCATCGGCGGGCTTGAAGCCGCCCGGCACGGTCGAAGCGCCGAAGATGAGCTCATGGACCTCGTCACGGAATCGGAAGTTCGTGAGGCACTTGAGGCGTTGCCCGAGAATTTTCGTATCCCGGTCCTGCTCGCCGATGTCGAAGGTTTTTCGTACAAAGAGATCGCTGAAATGCTTGATATTCCCACTGGCACGGTGATGAGTCGCCTGCACCGGGGAAGAAAAGGGCTGCAGAAGCGGTTGTACGATTTTGCATTGGCCCGAGGACTTACCGAAGCCCCGACCGAAGAATCCGCGGCTGATGCTTCCACAACTGGTGACGATGCCAGCTGTTCTTCAGGAGTACCACGATGACCGAGACCAACTGCACCGACTCGATTGCTCATCTTTATACGTTTCTAGACGGTGAACTAACGCCCGAAAAGCGAGTTGCTATCACCGAACATCTCGACGACTGTGGGCCATGCCTAGACCGGTTTGATTTTGAGGCTGACCTGCGCCGAGTGGTGGCGAAATGCTGTCATCAAGAGGTCCCTGAAGCGCTTCGCGACCGAATCGCGCGCTCTATTGGAATCGAGCCCGTCGATAATCAGTGAGGCTCTTTCGGCCCTGCAATATGAGTTCGACTCGTCTTTGCCCATACACTTAGAACTATGAGTCTCGCAGTCGTGTGGCATTACTGGATCGGTGTGGCCATCTTTATTCCAGCAATCCTTTTGGTCATCGCGACCATTGCTGGTTACCTCACCAAGGTAAGTCGCCCCCGTTACCCAAAATAATTCAGTGAGTAATCTGGTCGACTGGGCGCTGGCTGCCAAAGTTGCCAACAAGGTAGCTGGCAACGACCCTTTCGCGCGTTCGTACCACTATCAGTCCTTGCCCTCTGATTTCAGCGAGTTCACGGCTCAAGCGGAAGAGCTGGTGGCGCAGACTACGGGCCTTCGTGCGCTAAGCGGCGAAGCGCGGGCACAAGTGGTAGATCGACCCGACTGGGTGAATGCCAACATTCGCTCGTTCCAGCGGCTATTGCGGCCCCTAACTGACAAGCTTGACCCTGGTTTGGCAAGTGGTCCACTGGCCCCGATAGCTAAACGCTTCACTGCTTTAGAAGTAGGTTTTCTACTTGGCTGGATGTCGACGCGGGTCTTAGGGCAGTACGACCTATTGGTGGTGGAAGACGAGGATCCCGAAGATCAAGACATGGTCTACTACGTCGGTCCCAACGTGTTGGCGCTAGAAAAGAAATGCGCTTTTCCGCCTCGCGAGTTTCGTCTATGGATTGCATTACACGAGGTGACGCATCGGGCCCAGTTCACCGGGGTGGAGTGGATGCGGCCTCATTTCCTCTCGCTGGTGCGCCAGGTTATTGATTCGGTAGAGCCTGATCCCAAAAGGTTCATCGAAGCTCTAAAGCGCGTGGTCGACGACCTACAGAACCGGAAGAACCCGTTGGCAGAAGGTGGTCTACCTCACCTGATCGCTAGCAAGCAGCAACGTAATGTTCTAGATGAAATTGCTGGGCTGATGAGCCTGTTAGAAGGCCATGGCGACGTGACAATGGACCGAGCAGGCACCTCGCTAATACCAAGCGCCGGGCGCTTTGGCGCCGTGTTGCACGCCCGTCGATCACGAGGTGGTGCCGGAGCTTGGATGCAGCGGTTAATTGGCCTTGAAGCCAAGATGAATCAGTATCAACAAGGCGAAGCGTTCATCGAAGCAGTCGAAGCGAGTGGCGGCCACAATCTGTTCAATCGGGTTTGGCAAACTTCAGCCAACCTACCCACCATCGGCGAAATACGCGAGCCCCATCTATGGATCGACCGGGTTTCCCCCAGCGGGTTATTGCCCCAGAGCATCTCGGTTTAGTTCAGCAGCTATTACCAAACTGCACCTTCCCGCCTACCGGAACGGAAGTGAACCTGGCGGTCTCGGGCGGTGCCGACTCGATGACACTGTTGGTGCTGGCCGTGGCGGCAGGCTGTAGTGCTCACGCCTACCATGTTGACCACGCTTTGCGGAAGGGTTCGCACTTAGAAGCCCAGATGGTGGCTACGGTGGCTGAACGCTTCGGCGCGCAATTTAGTGCGTTACGAGTAGATGTTCCTGAGGGCCCAAACTTGGAAGCCCGGGCTCGCATGGCACGCTACGCGGTGCTTCCCGAAGATGTACTGACGGGCCATACCGCTGATGACCAAGCCGAAACAATGCTGTTGAACCTGATGCGTGGTGCTGGCGTTGATGGATTGGCCGGAATTGCGCCTGAGCGTCGGCCAATCTTGGCTTTGCGCCGCTACCAGACCGAACAGCTATGTGAAACTCTCGGTATTGAGGTGGTAAATGACCCTACTAACGCCACCGGGCTATTTCGGCGGAATCGAGTTCGACACGAGGTTTTGCCGTTGCTAAATGACATCGCCGAACGTGACGTGGTACCGATCATGGCTCGCCAAAGCGCGCTTTTGCGTGAGGTGAGTGAATATCTGGCCCAAGCCGCCAGTGAGATTGACCCAACCGATGCTAAAGCCCTATCGGCAGCGCCGAAAGCTTTGGCTCGAATCGCTGTTAGGCGTTGGGTCATTGCCACCGCTCATTTGGCTCACCCGCCTTCCCAGGCAACGGTCGAACGCATTTTGTCGGTGGCGAACGGCGAGGTGAAGGGCACCGAAATAGTGGGGGGATGGCGAGTGGTTCGGCATCGTCAACGTCTTCACCTAGTCGGGCCCCAAGGCTAAAGGCTAGGGTGGGCTACCGTGTCAGCTGACTTTGGGCCAGAAATTGGCGAAACTCTTGTCTCCGCCGAACGTTTAGCCGCGCGAATCTCTGAACTGGGGGCAGAAATTACGGCTGCTTACCCCAACGAGGCACCATTGCTAGTTGGAGTCCTAAAGGGCGCTTTTGTGTTCATGGGCGACTTGGCCCGAGCCATTAAACTACCGGTCGACTTCGACTTCATGGCGGTGTCTTCCTACGGCAGTTCCACGCGTTCCAGTGGCGTGGTCCGCATCGTTAAAGATCTCGACCAAGACCTCACTGGTCGTCATGTGATTTTGGTGGAAGACATTATCGACAGCGGGTTGACACTTGGCTACCTTCGCAAGAACCTAATGGCGCGTAACCCCGCCAGCTTGGAAGTCTGTTCGCTGTTGGTGCGAGAAACCGCCGATATTCAAGCTCTCGACCTACGTTTCGTCGGTTTTAAGGTTTCTGATGAGTTCGTAATCGGCTACGGCCTTGATGTTGACGAGCGTTTCCGAAACCTTCCCTACATTGCAACCTATTTGGGCCCTGACCAGGGCGAAGCTACCGGCGCAATCTCATAGGTGTTTACTAGGTGATCGAAGCGGAAAAACCTATGACACGCATACTTTTCTTCGATCTTGACGGTTGTCTGGTCGATTCAACGCTGCCTATCCGCGAGTCGCTGAACGCCACCTTTGTGCCCCTTGGTTTACCCGAGGTCACCGACGCTGAGCTGCCGCGGTATATCGGGCCCCCGATTCGGGTCAGTTTTACCGCTCTAGCGCGTGAATACGGACGTGACCAAGAAACCATCGAGGAGATGATCGAGCAGTATCGGTCTTTCTACAGCGTTATTTCAGTGGAGCAAGCCATTTCTTACCCGGGAATGCGCGAAACGCTTGAGGCCTTAGCGGAGGTGGAGCGCTTAGTAATCTGTACCTCAAAAACCCAAGCTTTAGTGCCACCCATTTTAGAAGCACTGGGTTACAACGTGTTTTTCGAAGCGGTGTTTGGTCCGTTGCAAGACGATGAAGAAGGCAAGGTTGAAACCTTGGCGCGAGCGGTGCAGCAGGTAGAACCGTTTAGCCGCCACGGCTCGGCCATGATTGGCGACCGCTACCACGATATGAAGGCCGCCCACGCCCATAGTTTGACTGGCGTTGGTGTGGAATGGGGTTTTGGTGACGAAGCCGAGCTAAGCGGTGCCGGTGCTCATCACATTGTGGCGAAACCGGAAGAGCTTCTGGATATTTTTGGGGTTACGAACCCCAAATCATGAGCAGCCCCAACCCGCTTAACCCCGGCTTTAATGGCCGAACCAACCCGGTGGCCTTTAAGCCTGCCCCGCAGCCACCACTGGTTATGGGCGTTGTGAATGTGACCCCCGATTCGTTCTCGGACGGTGGCCAGTTTCTAGATGTGAACGCGGCGATCGCGCATGGGCGCGATCTGATCGATGAAGGTGCTCAAATTATCGACGTGGGTGCTGAATCTACCCGTCCGGGGGCTTCTCCAATTGATGAGGCCACCGAACTGGCCCGAGCTATCCCGGTGGTGGCGGCGTTGGCACCTCATATCCGGGTTTCTATTGACACCGTTAAACCAACGGTTGCCGAAGCGGCCGTGGCCGCCGGCGCCACCTTGATTAACGACGTTTCAGCATCGCTGGCGCCCGTAGCCGCCCGACTGGGGGTCGGCTGGGTAGCCATGCACAGCCGTGGCACACCAGCCACCATGCAGAGCCTGGTCGATTACGAAGACGTGGTTGGTGAAGTCTGTGAATTTTTGCGGTTGAAAGCTGAAGAAGCTGAGCGTTTAGGCGTTGAGGAAATTTGGGTGGACCCAGGTATCGGTTTTGCCAAGACCGGTTTACAAAACGTGAAGCTATTGGCCAACCTTGATGCCTTATGCAGCCTTGGCTGGCCAGTTCTGGTTGGTACCAGCCGAAAACGCTTCTTGGGTCAGCTGTTAGCGGAATCAGACGCGGCCGGTGCGGCCAGAGCCCGCGCCGCTCGCCCTGAAAGCACCAAAACTGCGGGTGTGTCTGGCAATTTAGACGATAGGGTTTCTTCGGTCGGTAATGATGATTTACCGGTTGATTTGGTGAACGTTGCTGAAAGGCTAGAAGGCTCGATCGCCACCGTAACCTGGGCTCTGGCATCTGGAGCTTCAATGGTACGAGTGCACGATGTAAGCGCTAGCGTTGAGGCGGTGTCAGTAGTTGCAGGGTCTATCAACGAGCACTAACTCGAAGAGAAAAACCTGAGAGTGACGGAGTAGGTTTGAGTTATGGCTGCTAAAGGCAAGTGGGCACAAGGAATCGCCCCGCGTCATTTTTCGTGGATCATCAAAAACAAGTTGGCGGTGGCGGAACGCCCTGGTGGTTACGGAACTGACCACCGCAAGGTACGTCGCCAGGAAGAAATTATTTGGCTACGTGAGCAGGGCTTCACCAAGGTAGTGTCGCTCATACCTGGGTCACATAACCTGCACAACTACGAAGAGCTGGGCTTGCACTGGGCGCACTGCCCCATGCACAACACCGATGATCCGGCCAAAATCATGAGGGCGCTGTACCCGCAGCTTCACAATTTTCTTTCCGGTGCTGGCAAAGTTTTGGTGCACTCAGAAGACCTGGGTGACAAGGTTTGTGGCATCGTGGCCGGATATTTGCTGTGGTGCGGGCTGCTACCCGATGGCCCTTCGACCATCACGGCAGTCGAGCAACTGGTGTCGCGCAAACTTGGCCCCTATGGGCGAGAAATTGTGTCTTCCGCCGATGGCCTCGAAATCCCGGCACCGCAGCCTCAGTAGCTGCGCTAACCATTCGTGAGCGCTTCCGACCAAATAATACTTAGTGGCCTTCGGGCTGTGGGTTTTTGTGGGGCCTTGCCAGAAGAGCAAGAGCGTCCTCAACCATTCGAGGTCGATTTGGTGGTCGAAGCCGATCTACCGGCCGCCGGTGCCAGTGATCGTTTGGAAGACACCATCGACTACGGCACTTTGGGTGAAGCCGTAGTGGGAATCATTACCCGCCACCGTTTTGTGCTGATTGAACGAATGGCTGAAGTAATTACCGAGAGGGTCCTTGAAGACCAAAGGGTTAGCACGGTCACGGTGACGGTGAAGAAGCTTCGTCCCCCGGTGCCCTTTGCTCTCGAGACTTCATCGGTGCGCATTACACGAACACGAAGTTAGTTATACCCACACGCCAGCTAGCCTCGAAAAATGCTGGTTAAGCAGCTTCTTTAGCTGAGACAACAACAAATGTTGGGGGATTGGTGCGAGCATTTTTGGGTCTAGGTTCCAACTTAGGTGATCGTCAGGCTTATCTACGCCAGGCTGTTCAATCCATCGACGAGCTGACGGCGGTATCGAGGGTTTATGAAACAGAACCGGTTGGTGGCCCTGAAAACCAAGGGGCCTATCTCAATTTGGTGGTTCAGTTAGAGACGAACTGGTCGCCTCGTGAACTCCTTGGCCTGTGTGGCTTGCTAGAAGAAGCGGCGCAGCGGGTGCGCAAGGAGCGCTTTGGTCCTCGCACCTTAGACGTGGATGTGCTTTGGATTGATGGGGTTGAGGTAAACGAGATCGATTTAGTGGTACCGCATCCGCGTATGTTGCTGCGGAGGTTTGTTCAGGTGCCGCTCTTAGAGTTAGCCCCAGACTTGGCAGATCTTGCTTGGGATGTTGATCCTGACGACGAGGTGGTGCCACACGGAGACTTGTTCAACCATGCCTCACCAGAACCAGAACCAGAACCAGAACCCGGTAACTCGCAATAGCCAAGCCAAGGGTAATTCTGGTCGCGAACCCCACATAGGGCAGCCCCAGCCATTGCCCTATGAAGGACCCTTGAACATGGTCACCATGTTCAAATATTTTTCCCGACGCGCCATCGGTGGAGTTGAACAGGTCGACTTGGAGAACAGTACCTACCGGCGCAGCGTTCGAGTTGATGGCCAAATGGGCATCATTGAGATTCAAGCGTTGTCTGATGGTCGCCTGGAGTGGAGCAGTAGTTTCAACCAAAGCCAACCGAGCGAAGCTATTGAGGCGCGGGTTCGGGCCATCTTTGGCTTAGACCAACCGATAGTAGAGGCCCATCAGCTGCTCGGTAGCGATCAATTTTTGGCACCGATCGTAGCTGTGCATTCAGGTTTGAGGGTGGCCGGAACCTGGGATCCCTTCGAGACCGGAGTCCGCACGATTATGGGTCAACAAGTCAGTGTGGCGGGGGCCAGCACCATTGCAGCGCGTTTTGTAGAACGACTTGGTACTCGGATGGACAGAGTCGGCGATTGCGTCGACACGCTGGGGGCCGACTGTCCGCAATATCTGTTTCCCACGCCAGCCACCGTTGCCGAAGCGAACTTAGATGCCATCGGTATGCCCCAGGCACGCGTCAACGCCATCCGAGGCTTTGCCAACGCCGTGGCGGAAGGCCAAGTTGTGCTCGACAAAGCGGTGCCGCTTGATGAGCTAATCAGCTCAATTTGTGCCATCAAGGGTTTGGGCCCGTGGACAGCGCACTACATTGCCATGCGCCTTGGTCATCACGATGCTTTCCCGGCTGCTGATCTCGGCTTACGAAAGGCCTTGGCCACTACCGGGGATGACGGCGTGTCGAATGTGCCAAACACGCGCCAGCTCGAAGCGCGTTCCGAAGCTTGGCGCCCGTGGCGTTCATTGGCGGCCATGTTGCTTTGGCATCACAATTCACAGCCTTAACTAACTACCGTTTTAGCTCTATCCTTCCTCGTTATTGGGTCGGTTGAGATACGGCGCGATTAACCTCAACATATGTGGCATTGCCAAGGCCAAAGTGGAGGTTAACGTGCCAAACGTGCGCATCATCGGTCCGGGACGTGCGGGTCGAGCGCTAGCAATTGCACTGGTGGCAGCAGGCTGGGAGCTTGAAGATTTTGTGGGCCGTGACGACGAGCTGACCCATATGGCGATTGGCCCTGACCTGTTAGTAATCGCTACCCCCGATGACGCTATCGCCAATGTCGCTAACGCTATTTTGCCTGCTCCGGGAACGGTAGTGGCACATCTGGCCGGATCTTTAGGTCTTGACGTTTTAGGTGCTCATGCCCACAAAGCTGTCTTGCATCCTCTAGTCACTATTCCCAACGCCGAGGTCGGTGCCCAACGTCTTTTGGGTGCTTGGTACTCAATAGCTGCCAACACCCCCGGAGCAACTCGCCTGATAGAAGAGGTGGTGCAAACGTTGCATGGCCAACCTATTCCGGTGGCTGATGAAAACCGTGCGGTGTATCACGCCGCCGCAGCGGTTGCTTCAAACCACCTGGTGGCGCTATTGGCCCAGGTTGAACGGCTGGGAGAACAGGCTGGAGTGCCCCTTGAGGCCTATCTTGAATTGGTGCGAATGAGCGTAGACAACGTGGAACAAATTGGTCCGAAAGCTGCCTTAACCGGTCCCGCGGCCCGGGGTGATATGGCAACTATTGCCCGCCATCTAGCAGCCATGCCAGAAGCTGAACGGCCCTTGTATCTAGCTTTATCGGAAGCCGCCCAAAAGCTGGCTGGACACGCAACACCCGGTCTTGAGGCCTGATGATGGAAGAAATCACCCAGATTGCGGCCTTGCGCAAAGTTCTCGATTCCAGGCGGGCCAGTGGTGCCACCATTGGCTTGGTGCCAACCATGGGCTATTTGCATGAGGGACACATCTCGTTAATGGCACGAGCACGTTCGGAATGTGATGTGGTGGTGGCCACCATTTTTGTCAACCCGCTGCAATTTGGTCCCAGCGAAGATCTTAGCAGTTATCCAAGAGACCTTGAGCGTGACCGCCAGCTCGCAGTTGGGGCCGGGGTTGATTTCCTGTTTGTACCTGAGGTCACCGAAATGTATCCCCAAGCGGTGGTCACCACGGTTAGCGTTTCGGGGGTGTCAGAAGAAATGGAAGGCGCGACCAGACCGACCCATTTTTCTGGCGTGGCCACGGTGGTCGCCAAGATTCTGAACATTGTTGGTGCCACTAGGGCTTATTTCGGCGAGAAGGATTTCCAGCAGCTAGCGGTAGTCAAGCGGATGGTTAGTGACCTCTCGTTTCCAGTGGAAGTTGTCGGCTGTGAAACGATTCGTGAACCCGACGGTTTGGCACTTTCCAGTCGAAATGCCTATCTCAGTGAGATTGAGCGACAGAGTGCAACGGTTCTTAAGCGGGCCCTCGACACGGGTGCCAAAGCCATTGCGTCTGGTGAACGCAACGGCAACGCTATCCGCCAGCTAATGTCCGACGTGGTGGCCAAGGAGCCCGTAGCAAGCTTGGACTATGCCCAGGTGGCCGATCCCGACACCTTGGAAGCCGTGCATGACTTAAGCCCATATGGCGGCCAAAACGTTCGATTGTTGATCGCCGCGCAGGTGGGTAAACCTCGTTTGCTAGACAATATTTCGGCCGCGGTTCCACTATCAGAACCTCATCTCTACACCGCTGATTCCCTAAAGACCGATGGATCGCCACCCAGCAGTTTTAGCAGCGGTGGTAACTAGGTGAGTTCACCAAAACCTGAGCTCGATTTGTTGATCATTGGTAGTGGCGTAGCGGGTCTCAGCGCGGCCTTAGCCGCCGCACAAGTGCACAACCTTTCAGTTGGGGTGCTGACCAAAGGCGAGATCACCCAGAGCAACACCCGTTGGGCTCAGGGCGGGGTGGCTGCGGTCATGTCGACCGAAGCTGATTCCACCGATTTGCACCTGGCCGACACTTTGGCCGCCGGAGCGGGATTGTGTGACGTGGAAGCGGTACGAGTGTTGGTTGAAGATGGCCCACGGCGCGTCGCCGAGCTGATTAATGCCGGTGCGATATTCGATCGTGGTGAAGATGGCGAATATTTGCTGGCACGTGAAGGTGGCCATTCCCTGGCCCGTATTTTCCATGCTGGCGGGGCCGCCACCGGTGCTGAAGTTGAGCGCTCATTGGCGGAAGCCGTGCGAGCCACCGCCACCCGGATTCACGAGCACACCTTCGTGGTCGATCTGATTGTTGAAGACGACCGCTGCGTGGGCGTGCGTGCCCTTACCGCTAGTGCTAACGCGCTGGAACCCGGCCATACCGCTCCAGCGAACGCCGATGTGATGGCGATACGAGCACGTCATGTACTTATTGCTACCGGCGGATCAGGTCAGCTCTTTGCCGTTACCACCAACCCGGCTGAAGCCACCGGTGATGGCATCGCAATGGCGTTGCGGGCAGGGGTTGCGGTGGCCGATGTTGAATTTATGCAGTTCCACCCCAGCGCACTGCATCATCCGTCGATGCCAAGGCCGCTGTTATCGGAAGCCTTGCGAGGGCACGGCGCATTAATCAAAGACACCAACGGTGAGCGCTTTGTAGATGAACTTTTGCCGCGCGACCAGGTGTCGCGCGCCATGCTCGAGCGAATGTTGGCTTTAGGCGTCGACCACTGCCTGTTGGATGCCCGCCATCTAGAAAACTTCGAGGCGCGCTTCCCATCCATCTACCGCTCGTTAGCCGACGTGGGTCTTGACCCCACCAAAGACCTACTGCCTATCGCGCCGGCCGCTCATTACCATTGCGGTGGAATTGTGACTGACCTAAATGGTGCCACCACACTTCGTGGGCTTTGGGCGGCTGGTGAAACAGCTGCCAGCGGGGTACATGGCGCCAACCGCTTGGCTTCCAATTCGCTGTTGGAAGGTATGGTCTTTGGCCATCGGGCGGTGGAAGCGATTGCCCGTGGTGAAGATGGTCCTGAAGCCACCGGCGCTATGCGTTCATTGGCAGCAGCCGTGCGACACGACAGTTCGAAGGCACCACTTGGTGACCCAACCGCAACCGTTGGGGTCGCGGCACGATGGCTAGGCGTAGCTGAAGAGCTATTCCCAACTCGGGTGGTAGCCACCCGTAGCGCATTGGCGAAGCCTGTGGTCACCGCGGCGCCCATCGGCCAAGAAGATGTCGATGTCGTTCATAACAATGTCATGAGCGTTGGCGACCTCTCGTCGGAGCAGCAAGACGAGTTGGCCTCGATTCGACATCGATTCTCTAACCTTATGACCAAAGGAGCGGGGGTGGCCCGCAATACAGCTTCGTTGGCTGAGGTGATTTCTGGGGTGAACCAGCTAGCAGGACAATTTCCTAGAGAAGCTAGACTCACTCCCCACCACATCGAGCTATTGAACTTGTTTGAGGCTGGTAGTGCTTTGGCCGTAGCGGCAGCCGCTCGTCGCGAATCTCGGGGCTGCCATCTACGAACCGACTTTCCAAGCGTCTCAACACAGTGGCAAGAGCGTTTAGTTATTGGTGATGTTGGCATATTGCAGCGCTCAATTCGGCCCGCTCCGGTTGCACAAGGCAGGCTGGATACCCAATGAACCCTATGTTTGAGCCTCCGATTGGTGAAGTGCGTGACCGTGTGCGTCAAGCCTTAGCTGAAGATCTCACCCCGATTGGTGATGTGACTTCGATGCTGCTTGACCCGACGATTGAAGCCACAGGGTATTTTGTTTCTCGTCAACACGGCTACATCGCCGGAGCGTCATGCGTGGCCGAGACCTTCCGTCAGGTCGACGCGAACCTTAGCTTGGTCTGGCATACCCCCGACGGGAGCTTGGTTGAACCAGGATCAAATCTGGGAGAAGTTCGCGGACCGCTGTCATCAATGCTGAGCGCCGAACGAACCGCCCTCAACTTTCTAGGACACCTTTCGGGCGTAGCCACGATGGCTGGCCGCTACCGGGCAGCCGCCAACCCGGCTACAGCCGTTTGGGATACCCGCAAGACAACGCCTGGTCTGCGAACGCTTGAAAAAGCGGCTGTGCGGGCCGGTGGTTGCGTCAACCATCGGGGCAATCTTTCAGAATGGGTAATGCTTAAAGACAACCACCTGGTAGGCGTTGGCATAACTGAAGGCGTTCGGCGGGCGAAAGCAGCGTGGCCAGGCAAGACTGTGCAAGTGGAGTGCGATCGGCTGGAACAAGCCATCGAAGCAACCACGGCTGGTGCCAGTGCTGTGTTGCTAGACAACTTCGAAGCGGAAGAAGCCCGTCAAGTAGTGCAGGCTGTCCGCCAAATTAACCCCCATTGTCTGATCGAAATTAGCGGCATGGTGAACCTAGACACCATTGGTGCTTACAGCGAAGTAGGGGCAGACTGCATTTCTGTAGGTGCCATAACCCACTCTGCGCCAGTACTCGACATTGGATTAGATATTGTGCCGCTCAACAGCGAGGTTGATTGATGTTACTGACCGTCGATGTTGGCAACTCGAACACCGTGATTGGCCTTTACGACGCTTCGGTGGTGCCCGAAGATGCCACCACCGCTGGTGAAGGTTTGTTGAACAATTGGCGAATTACTACCGATCGGAACCGCACCTCTGATGAGTTAGCGGTGGTGATTGGCGGGTTTTTAGGACTACATCGTCGCCACTTGATCGACGAGATTCGCGGTATTGCCATTTCCTCGGGCGTGCCTCGGGTAACCGCTTCACTGCGTGAGATGGCGGCACGTCATTTCACTATTGCCCCGGTGGTGATGGAGCCCGGAGTTCGAACTGGAATACCAGTACTTACTGACAATCCCCGTGAAGTGGGCGGTGACCGCATCGCCAATGCCATCGCCGCTTGGCACCTGTACGGCGGGCCGACAATCGTTGTCGATTTCGGAACCGCCACCACCTGCGATGTGATTTCGGTTAACGGTGAATATCTAGGTGGCGTAATCGCCCCCGGCGTTAACATTTCACTTGATGCTCTCTTTGCTCGCACTGCGGCGTTACGGGCGGTGGAGCTAGTAGAGCCTCGAAGCGTTATCGGTAAAACCACTACCGAAGCCCTGCAATCGGGTGCCATATATGGCTTTGCGGGCATGGTGGATGGCTTGGTAAATCGCATCGAAGATGAAATTGGAAAATGTAAGGTCGTCGCAACCGGCGGTTTAGGTCCGCTGATCTCGCCATACTCTGCCACTATTGAACTGAACGAACCTTGGATAACGCTGCACGGATTGCGCCTGGTTCATGCCAAGAACACACGTTAAATGACTGAAGAAACCGTTGAACCTGCTGCGGACCGAAATGTGAATATTCCTGAACTGCAACAGCCTTACACCTTCGAAGTATCGACCTCGATTGAAGCGGTGGTTAGCCGTTTCGCAAACCTGGAAGCCGGAAGCGAAACCGGTCATCAGGTCTCGATTGCGGGTCGATTGATGTTACGACGAGTGCAAGGCAAGTTGGCCTTTGGCACCTTGGCCGATCAATCCGGTCGGATCCAGCTCTTCGCCCCCCAGGCGGCCACACCAAACTTTGACGCTTTCACCCGACTGGCTTTAGGTGATTGGTTAGGTATTACCGGTGAGGTAATGACCACCCGCCGCGGGGAACTTTCTGTCAAAGTTTCCTCATGGGTGCGATTGGCGGAAGCGCATCGGTCGTTCCCCGATAAGTGGCACGGGATCACAAACGTTGATACCCGATACCGCCAGCGTTACGTAGACCTTTGGGTGACTGAAGAAGCCCGCCAAACGTTCCTAACGCGTTCCAAAGCAGTTTCGTTAGTCCGACGGTTTCTGGAAGATCGTGGTTTCTTA